>JAMOMO010000465.1 GCA_027067035.1 Desulfobulbaceae bacterium | reverse complement strand
ACGTCTGGTGCCGGAGGTCGGAATCGAACCGACATGGGATTGCTCCCGCTGGATTTTGAGTCCAGTGCGTCTACCAGTTTCACCACTCCGGCACATTGGGAATGGATAAAGAGTAATACCGTAACTGCCTCCTTACTGTCAAGAAAAATGGCAGGATCAGGAGGTTTCCACAAAGATATCGCGGAGCTTGTAGGTGTAGTTTACTGCAGACCAGATACTCATGACCAGTGAGATATAAATCAGGCCCATTCCAAATTCATACTGATAGGGAATGGGGAGTAGATTGAGGGGGAATATCAGGAAGCCGACCCCGTAGTACTGAAAATTACTTTTTATCTTCCCAAGGTTATCAGCGGCCACTACTTTACCGGTTGAGGCTGCAAGGCCACGGAGACCGGTGATGAAAATTTCCCGGCCGATGATAATCAGGCAGACCCAGGCCGGAACCCGCTCAAGAGGGATAAGCATGATAAGTGCTGCAGTCACCAGCAGCTTGTCAGCAAGGGGGTCCATGAGCTTTCCAAGAACCGTTTCACAATCAAACTTCCGGGCAAGATATCCATCCAGCCAGTCGGTAAAAGCTGCAAGGGCAAAGACAAACCAGGCCACAAAGGCAATGACAGTCGTCTGCTCCATCATCAGGAGGACTACCAGCATCGGAATCATTGCAAACCGCAATGCAGTCAGCATATTGGGCCATGTCAGAAGTTGCTTCATAAAGCGCCTTTACTCAATTTCATTATTTCGGAGTTGCCGAAGCGATCCGGATCTGGGATTGAGGCACATAGCCGCCATATCCTTTATAATGTGCAAGTACCTTTTGGACGTATCGCACTGTTTCCGGAATCCGCGGTATTCTCTGCAGCCGTTTCACAAGGGTTGGCCCTGCGTTATAGGCTGCCAGACTCAAAGGAACATTCCCGTTAAAGATCTCGAGAAGATCCCGGAGATAACGGGTTCCACCATCAATATTTTCATAGGGGTTGTAGGGGTTGGCAACACGCAGCTCACGCGCTGTCTCCGGCATCAACTGCATCAGGCCCTGAGCCCCTGTTTTTGAAAGTGCGTAACAGTCAAAATCAGATTCTGCCTTTATCACCGCCTTTATCAGGTACGGGTCCACATTATAGAGACGTCCTGATCTGCGGATATGGCTGTCATAGGAAGAGGAATCCTGGCGATAGTGAGTACGGAAAGAAGTTGGCTGCAGCGTGATACTCTGACTCCTGCCGGGCCTTCTGGTGATCCCGACACGCCTGGGTAGCGGGCGGCATCCGGCAGAGATATTCATATTGGTGTACTGCACCTTTCCGGTACTGTCCACGCAGGCAAACATCTCCGCCACAGCCCGGCTCTGCAGAGATACAAGCAGAAGCCAGGCCAGAGACAGCACTGTTGTGAGCACTCTGAGGGATCTATTCATTCACCACTCCGCCACAGCTTCTATTTCTTTCTCTTTTCCCAGTCGGCCAGAAACTGTTCGATTCCAATATCAGTCAGGGGATGTTTTGCAAGCTGCTCAATCACCTTCAGTGGAATGGTCGCGATATCCGCACCGATTGCTGCAGAATCCATCACATGCTGAGGGCTGCGGATACTGGCCACAATCACCTCTGTCTCAATTCCATAATTCCGGTAAATTGACATAATATCACTTACCAGTTCCATGCCACGGGTTCCGATATCATCCAGTCTTCCCACAAAGGGGCTCACATAGGTGGCACCGGCCTTCGCGGCAAGCAGTGCCTGGGCTGCCGAGAAAATCAGGGTAACATTGGTATTGATTCCAAGTGCCGTGAGCTGTTTCACCGCCTTGATTCCCTCCACAATCATGGGGATCTTGATCACGATATTATCACTCATGGCGGCAAGAACTTTGGCCTCTTCAACCATTCCATCTGCTTCAAGGCTCACCACCTCGGCACTGATGGGGCCGTCAACCACGGCAACGATATCTCTTAAGATCTCTTCAAAGGGTTTGTCTTCCTTTGCAATGAGAGATGGATTGGTGGTAACGCCATCCACCATACCCATTTCAACACCTTTTTTGATCTGCTCCAGATTGGCTGTATCTATAAAAAATTTCATTTATTTTCTCCTTCTTGTCTTACAAATATATTGCAGCATTCTTCACTGCAGAAATAAACTATTTTGTCCTGCGTTTGTGATTTCAGTCGAATCGCCTGTTGTTTCGGCACCAGTTTATGACAGATGGGATCTTCGATCAGCACATCAGCCACCGGTCCCTCGTCCAGATTATTCTGCGAAGAATCCTCTGTCCTGTTTTCTTTCTTTTTGTTCCAGTCACTCACCAGCAGCCTGTAGCCGAAGTAAAGCAGAACTGCTATGACAACTATTTTTACGGGACTCACATCAGTAGTATACTATCAGTTTTCTGATGGTGTCGCAAAAACTCTCCATCTCCCTGGCTGCCGAACATTCCCCATCATCACAACGAACCGTAGTACGCCGGAACAACGTAAGATATCTGCATCTCGGATATGAAACTGTTTACGTATCCATCTATAATTTTATCGTTTTACAACCGTATCTTAAAAAAAACCGATTGATCTTCACGCCCACACCTGACGCCTGATATCCTGAACCGCTGTTGCCCCCCTTGCCATCTGCTGCAGGAGTTCCTCATGCATCTGCTGCGCTGTACGGCCACTGAGCGGATCACAATGGTTCATGTCAATCTCTGCCAGCGGGGCCAGCACAAACAGCCTCTCAGCTATATGGGGGTGGGGCAGCACCAGAGTCTTGCTCGTCATGATGCGATCCCCATAGTAGAGGATATCCAGATCAAGAAGACGATCCTGATAGCCATCCACCCCTGTTTTTTTATCGCGGCCAAATCCCTTTTCAACCTGCTGCAGGAGGTCAAGGAGCTCCAGACAATCAAGGCCGGTCTCCAGAATCCCCACCGCATTGAGAAAGAGATGCTCACTCTCCATTCCCACAGGTTCCGTTACGTACGGACTGGAAAGCATGAGGGTCTCAATCTCACGGCTCAGGCCCAGCTCACGCCAGGCCTGTTGCAGGATACGGTCACTGTCACCAAGGTTTGAACCCAGCGCCACCCATACCCTTCTTGTTTCCATCAGGGCTTAGAGATCCTGCAGACCAAGGACATCAAACATGCTATACAGCCCCGGCTCTTTGCCGACAACCCAGGCAGCTGCCTTTGCTGCACCCTGGGCAAAGTTATCCCGGCTGTGAGCACGATGGGTAATCTCAATACGCTCGCCCGGTCCACAGTAGTATATGGTGTGTTCACCGACGATATCACCGCCGCGGACCGTCTGCACCCCGATCTCTTCAACACTGCGTTCACCGATGATACCGTTGCGCTCATAGACACCCACCTCCGCAAGATTCCGATTCACTCCGGAAGCCGCCATTTCAGCGAGCTTCAGAGCGGTACCCGAGGGAGCATCCTTTTTCTTGTTGTGGTGCAGCTCAACGATCTCAATATTGTAGTCATCACCCAGGATGGATGCGGCCTTGGCGGCAAGTTTAAACAGGACATTGACACCCACAGCCATGTTGGGGGCCTGGACACAGGGAAAAGCCGTGGCAAGCTCTTTGAGCTCTTCCAGATTTTCCGCACTGAGTCCGGTGGTTCCTATAACCATGGCTGTCTTGTGTTCTGCAGCAAGCCTGGCAAAACCCATTGTGGCCTTGTGAAAGGTGAAATCAATGATCACATCACCCTTGTCAATCACGGCCTCCAGTCCTTCTTCAATGGTCACACCTGCCGTTCCCCAGCCGCCCATTTCACCGGGATCACGCCCGATTGCAGGACTTCCCGCCGCCTCGAACGCCGCTGCATAATTCAGTTCCGGGTGCTGAGACACCATATATCCTATACGCTGCCCCATTCTTCCGGCAGCTCCGGCTATTATCACATTTATCATTTTCATGTTCCTCTAACAACTACAGTAAACCTGCGTTTTTCATGGCAGCGCGAAGGGTTTCAAGTGCCTTGTCGTCAATCTCGGTAAGAGGCAGACGGGGCAGGCCATCCTTGATTTTTCCCATGAGTTCCACACCCTTTTTGGCTGGAACAGGGTTGGGCGCTGAAAACATTGACGTCATCAGTGGAAAGAGGCTGTAGTGGATCTCGTTGGCCTTTTTGATGTCACCTGAAAGGGCTGCCTCCATGAGGTCGGCCATGCCTCGGGGATGAACGTTTGAGGTTACTGAAATAACACCTTTACCACCGATAAAAACGGTGGGCATGGAGGTGAAGTCATCACCGGAGAGAACAATAAAATCATCGGGACACTGACGGATCACTTCACTGATCTGCTGCAGAGAGGCGGAGGCCTCTTTGATCCCGATAATACTGTCGATCTGCGCCAGTCTGGCCACTGTCTCCGGCAGAAGATTGATGGACGTCCTGCTGGGAACATTGTAGAGGATGGTTGGAATATCCACGGCCTCGGAGACGGTCTTGAAATGCTGATAAAGACCTTCCTGACTTGGTTTGTTGTAGTAGGGAGTCACAGACAAGACCGCGTCTGCCCCGCTGTCTTTGGCACTTTCGGTGAGTTCGATGGCCTCTTTGGTGTTATTGGCACCGGTTCCTGCAATGACAGGTACACGACCATTAACGGTTTTTACAGTGAGCTCAATCACTCGTTTGTGCTCGTCAAAACTTAAGGTGGCAGACTCGCCGGTTGTTCCACAGGGTACAATTCCGTGGGTTCCACCGGCAATCTGAAATTCGATGAGATCAATCAGTCCCTGCTCATCAAGTTCATCATTGATGTAGGGCGTGACAATTGCAACAATAGCTCCGTGATACTTTTCCATGATTCTTTCTCCTGGATCTCTCTATTTAACTTACTGAAGGCAGAATGATAAAGGCTGAAAGAGACAAACCGTCTCCTTCAGCCTTTTCTCTTCAGCCTTTCATTTTTCCAATGACTCGGCCGTTAACTGGCCGATATATATTATCCTGGCAGGCCCCTGCAGGTATACATTCTCCGCAGTTGAGTCCTGCTGCAAATCAAACACAATGGTCAGGCGTTCACCGCCTGAAGTGGTGACCGTGACCGGGGAAGAGGTCATTCCTCTGTTTGCCGCAAAGATCGCCGATGCAACAGCGCCGGTTCCGCAGGCCATGGTTTCATCCTCCACGCCGCGCTCATAGGTGCGGACCCGGATGCCTCCATCGGCAAGGGGCTGAACAAAGTTTACGTTGGTTCCGGCAGGCTGAAAGAGCTCATGAAAGCGGACACTGCTGCCCCATTTCTTCACCGCTATCTCTTCTGCCTCATCCATAAACAGCACGGCATGGGGAACCCCTGAATTCATATAGGATATCTCGTGCAGCTTTCCGTCAAGTTCCGCCTCAAGGCCCGTACGATAATCAAAGGGCGGGGTCATAAGCAGACTCACCTCCCCTTCATCGTTCAAGACTTCAGCCTCAATGATTCCCGCCAGGGTTTCAAAGGACATCTTCTTCCCGGCGATTCCCTTTGCATAGGCGAAGCGGGCAGCACATCTGGCCCCATTGCCACACATTTCAGCAACGGAACCGTCTCCATTATAGAAACGCCAGCTGAAATCCGCCTTCCCGGAATTCTCAATGAAGATCAGGCCGTCCGCGCCCACAGAAAACATGCGGCGACAGACGCCCCGGACAAAATCCGCCTGCATATCCTCGGGCACCAGTGTCCTGCGGTGATCTATGACAATAAAGTCATTGCCCGTACCACTCATTTTGGCAAATGGTACAGGAAACTCAATATCCATTCTATTTCTCCAGAAATCCGGGGATCTTCTCACCCCGAATCAGTGCTTCCATGCTTTCGCGTTCCCGAATGATCTCAAACTGCTCTCCGTCCACCATTACTTCGGCGGCACGGGGCCGTGAATTGTAGTTGGAGGCCATGGTAAATCCATAGGCACCGGCACTCATCACCGCCAGCAGATCACCCTGCTGTACAGCGGGAAGTTCACGGTCTTTTGCCAGAAAATCTCCGGTCTCACAAATCGGGCCCACCACATCCACAACCAGTGGATCACCGTCAGCCTCAACAACCGGCTGGATGGCATGAAAGGCACCGTAGAGACTGGGGCGGGTGAGATCATTCATTCCGGCATCCACCACAACAAAATGCTTCTCTTTTTCACCGCCGCGATTGCTCTTGGTGTACTGTACTTCAGTCACCATGATTCCCGCGTTTCCAACAATGACCCGACCGGGCTCAAAGATCAGTGTCGCCTTAAGATCACTCAACTCTTCCCTGATGGCATCGGCATACTCTTTAGGATGGGGTGGTTCTTCATCATCATAGATGATGCCCACCCCGCCACCAAGATCGATATACTGTATGGAGATTCCCCTGTCACCGAGACGGGCGACAAAGGCCTTTATCTTACGCAATGCCTCTATAAACGGAGAGATGAGGGTCAGCTGCGAACCGATGTGACAGCTCACACCCCTGACTTCAACATGCTCCATGGCATCCGCCTGCACGTAGAGCTCCACGGCCTCCTGAATGGGGATGCCGAATTTGTTTTTGGCAAGACCTGTGGAAATGTAGGCATGTGTTTTGGCGTCCACATCCGGATTTACCCGAAAGGAGATCGGAGCCGTAACACCCATCTCGGAGGCAACCCGATTGAGACGCTGCAGCTCCTGTTCCGACTCCACGTTAAAGAGCAGAATCCCGGCCTCCAGACCGTAACGCAGCTCTTCCTCTGTCTTGCCGACACCGGAATAGATGATTTTCTTCGGCCCGATACCGGCATGCAGGGCACGAAACAGCTCTCCGCCGGAAACAATATCAGCACCACCACCCAGACGGGCAAACAGTGAGAGAATGGCCACATTGGAACAGCTCTTCACTGCAAAACAGGTGATGTGATCAAGCCCCTCAAAACCCGAATCAAAGGCCTGAAAGTGCCGATTCAGGGTGGCCCTGGAATAGAGATAAAAGGGTGTTCCCACCTCTTTTGCGATATCTGCAACAGCGACATCCTCACAGAAGAGCTCACCGTTTTTATATTGAAAATGATTCATAGTTCCAAATGCCTAAAGCTTACTGGGGTAGGGGACCGCCACCGGCAGGTCCCTCGCAAACAGTCTCTTAGTGCCTGATACCGGCCTCCCGGGATTTTTCACTCTCGTTGGCCGGATCCGCGTTGTCATATGCGGTCACGGAATAGTAGTAGCTTCCGTCTTCGGCAACGTTTACATCCTCGAAGATGGAATAGACACCACTCACATCTCCGATCTCAACAGCACTCTTTTCGTCAGCGCTGCGACGATAAATCCTGTATCCCTTCACATCAGTCTCACGGGATTTATCCCAGAAGATCTTGATGCCGCCACTGGTCTGAACCACATTGATGTTGGTGGGAGCCGAGGGAGGAGTCTGATCCACGGCAGTAACACCCACTGCTTCAGAAAGCCCACCACTCACCGGATTTCCATCAACCATGAGCACTGACTGAATTTTATAATAGTAGGTCTCACCATTCTTCAGGGCCTTATCGGTATAACGGCTCTCACTCACCGGCATACCAATATTTGCATACGTTACATCATCTTTACTGCGCAGTACCTGATACTGCATGGGGTAGCTGGCATCCTGGCCGTCCATAAGCCGTGTCACCGGTTCCCAGCTGAGAATTGCGCTGGAATCGGCACCCACTCCGACTATTCCATCAGGTCCTTTTGCGGGAATATGCCACACAAAGGAGACAATATTGGAGTCGGGACTTGCTGCCCACCAGCTGGTTCTCGCATTGACCTTGAAAAAATACTTGTGTCCGGAACGCAGCAAAGCGGTTTCATACGTTCCCTGACGATTACTCTCCGGATCAACCACACCACCCGGAACCTGTATCGGCTCGTTAAAGGGAATGGGACAGGTGGAGCAGTAATCTTTCATGGGAACCACGGCCCGGTAGACATCAAAGGTGCTGATATCGGTGAGATCCGTTCCTTTGATCGTCTCTTTGGGAAAGGTCCAGGTCAGGACAACACCCTTTTCGCTCACGGAGTAGCGCAGATCATCAATGGCCTTGGGAACAATGGAGTCTGGAGGAACGGGATCCGTCTTATAGCCACATCCACCTGCCAGAAACAGTGTTCCGGTGAGAAGAATTGCTCCTGCAACATGCGTTCTTTTCAACATCTTCAATCTCCAAGTCCCATTTGTTTTTCAGCAGCAGTGACTGCCTCTTCAACCCGCAGCGTAGCGGTTCCTCCAGTGGATACTCGCGAATCCACAGACCCTCTCACACTCAGTACGTCAAAAATATCCTCATCGATCACCGGAGAAAACTCCCGGATCTCAGACAGCGTTAAATCAGTGAGTTCACAACCTCGTTCAATGCAGGCTGCAACCGCACGTCCCACAATACCATGGGCATCACGAAACGGTACGTCACGGAGTACCAGATAATCGGCAAGATCCGTGGCGGTCATGAAACCGGTCTTTGTGGCATCTTCCATGCGTCCGGTATTAAACTCCAGATTGCCAAGCATCTCAGCCATGATTGCAAGGGAGGCCGAAACCGTATCAACGGCATCAAAAACAGGCTCCTTGTCCTCCTGCAGATCGCGGTTATAGGTGAGCGGCAGTCCCTTCATCAGGGTGATGAGCGACATCAGGCTTCCCACCACTCTGCCGGATTTTCCACGGATAAGTTCAGGGATATCGGGATTCTTCTTCTGCGGCATGATTGATGAACCGGTGCAGAACTTGTCTGCTATGCTCACAAAGGAAAACTCCTGGCTTGACCAGAGCACCAGCTCTTCGGACAGACGTGAGAGATGCAGCTGTATCATGGTGCAGCAGGAGACAAACTCAATGGCAAAATCACGGTCTCCCGAGGTATCCATGGAATTTGCAGTCACCCTGTCAAACCCCAGCAGCTCCGCCACCATTTCCCGATTGATGGGAAGACCGGTACCAGCCATGGCCGCAGCTCCAAGGGGCAGAATATTGATACGTTTCCTGCAGTCGGCAATGCGCTCCCGATCCCGGCCGAACATCTCAAAATAGGCCATCATATGATGGGAGATCAGTACCGGCTGGGCCCGCTGCAGATGGGTATAACCGGGCATCACCTGCCCCATATACTTTCTGGCAAGTCCCACAAAGGCGCGCCGGGTGTCGTCAAGAAGCTCCATGAGACGATCACACTCATCACGCAGATAAAGCCTGAGATCAAGGGCAATCTGATCGTTGCGGCTCCTGGCGCTGTGCAGTTTTGCACCGGCGGGGCCAATGGCATCAATGAGTGCCTTTTCGATATTCATATGAATATCCTCAAGCTCACTCTTAAATGAGAACCTGCCCTCATCAATACTCTTCTCAATGGCAGACAGTCCGTCAATAATGGCGGTCAGCTCCTCAGAAGAGAGCATTCCCCCTGCCTCCAGCATTGTGGCATGGGCCTTACTTCCCATAATATCATAGGAATAGAGCCGTCGATCATAACTGATTGACTCGGTGAAGGCCTCAACCGAGGCCGCGGTGGCCCCTTCAAAGCGGCCGCCCCAGAGTTTTTTTGATTGTGTATTATTGTCGCTGATTGCCATTACTCTCTAACCGAACCCCTTCTCAGTGCTTTTGGATATGCCGGTGTCCCCACCGTTCATACCTGTCCTTCCAGCTCAACGTGTCAACCGCAGCATTGCCCTCTAATGTAGAATAAAACTCACATTTTGTAAGTGCTTTTCCTTTATTCCACAATAAAATCCGAACGGAACCGCCTACTTCTTCTGCATGGCAGCTATCTGAAGCCGCAATCCGTTGAGACGGATAAAGCCACCGGCATCTGCCTGGTTATAAACATCATCCTCTTCAAAGGTGGCAAAACTCTCCTGATAGAGAGACTGCTCCGACTTCTTGCCGACAGAGACACAATTCCCCTTGTAAAGCTTCATGCGCACGGTGCCGTTCACCGTCTTCTGGCTCTCATCCATGGTCACCTGCAGCAGTTCACGCTCAGGGGAGAACCAGAAACCGTTGTAAACAAGCTCGGCGTAGCGGGGAACCAGAGAATCCCTGATCCGCATCACTTCCCGATCCATGCACATGGTTTCAAGATCACGATGGGCATTGCGCAGAAGGGTGCCACCAGGAGTCTCATAGACACCACGCGATTTCATTCCCACAAAACGATTTTCCAGCAGATCCAGACGACCCACACCATTGGCACCGGCCACCTTGTTCAATGCCTCAAAGAGCGGCAGCGGATCCATACGCTCACCGTCAATGGCCACCGGGTTTCCCTGCTCAAAATCGATCTCAAGATAGGTGGGTTTGTCCGGTGCCTTTTCAGGAGACACCGAGAGCTTATACATATCTTCGTCCGGCTCATTCCACGGATCCTCCAGAAGCCCGCCCTCAAAACTGATATGAAGGATGTTCTCATCAGAGCTGTAGGGGTTTTTCTTGGTGGTGGGCACAGGAATATTATGCTTTTTGGCAAACTCTTCAAGCCTGGTACGGGAATTCAGATCCCATATTCGCCAAGGCGCAATGATCTTGAGACCAGGATCAATGCCGAGATAAGAAAGCTCAAAACGTACCTGATCATTCCCCTTTCCGGTGGCACCATGGCTCACCGCATCGGCACCCTCGGCATGGGCGATACGCACCTGCTCCTTGCCGATGATGGGCCTGGCAAGGGATGTTCCAAGGAGATAGGAGCCCTCATAGATGGCATTGCAGCGAAAGGCCGGAAAGATGTAATCCGTCACAAACTCTTCACGCAGATCCGAGATGATCACCTTTTCAGCACCGGTGGCCATTCCCTTTTCACGGATGGCATCCCAGTCTTCGGTCTGGCCCACATCTGCGGCATAGGCCACAACCGGGCACTGATACTCTTCTTCCAGCCATTTCAGAATAACCGAAGTATCCAGTCCGCCGGAATAGGCCAGTACTATTTTTTTCACATCCATTGTATTTTACCTCTCCCGCATGATGGGACAGCGAGATTTATCTCTGTTTCGTTTCGTAAGGCACCAGCGCGAAAATCAGTTGTTCCCGAGCAGCTTCTCCAGGATCGCCTTGTGCATATGCATCTTGTTTTCCGCCTGATCAAAGGCCACACAACGATCTGATTCAAGAACCTCTTCCGTGATCTCCTCTTCCCGGTGTGCCGGAAGACAGTGGAGAACAATGGCATCTTCAGGTGCCTTGGCCATCAGTGCTGCATTGATCTGCAAGGGCTGGAAGATGGCAAGACGCTCTTCCTGCTCACTCTCCTGCCCCATGGAGGCCCAGACATCGGTGTTGATAACATCTGCTGCGGCAACCGCCTCTTCAGGACTGCGCACCACGGTTATGGGTTTCGCCGCACCCTTCAGGGCATCGGCCAGAATTTCCTGATCGGGATCATAACCCTCAGGGCAGGCAAGGATCAGCTCAAAGCCGATGCGTCCCGCTGCCTGTATCCAGGAGTTGGCCATATTATTGCCATCACCCACCCAGGCAATGGTGAGCTCCTCAATATTGCCTTTTTTCTCCACAACTGTCATGATATCACTGAGGATCTGACAGGGATGATGAAGGTCGGTGAGTGCATTGATCACGGGAACCGAAGAGTACTTCGCAAGTTCAGTAACCACCTCCTGACCGAATGTCCGCACCACCATTCCATCCACATAACGGGCCATGACCCGGGCCATATCCTTCAAAGGCTCGGAACGGGCAAGCTGGGTGTCACGGCCGGAGAGAAATATCACCTGTCCGCCCAGACCATACATGGCTGACTCAAAGGAGACACGGGTCCTGGTGGAGGGTTTCTCAAATATCAGGCCAACGGTCCTGCCTGCCAACTGCTGATGACTGACTCCGGCAAGACGTTCTTTTTTGAGTTCAATGGCGCGGTTAATAAAACCGAGAAGTTCTTCTTTGCTAAAATCCTGTAATGACTGTAAATGGTGTACCATGATTCATATCTTTTCAGCAGGTCTACCACATCAGCGGTGAAACCTTTTAATCTGTACCCCCTCGCCCAATCGCATTATTTCAGGGGGAAAGAAATCATATTTACCCAAAACAGGATTGATTTGCAAAGATTTTCGTGAAATGTGGCCGTCATTCCGCGCATTCTCCTGAATCCGTGAGCCTTCGACGGGGATGGAGCCTCTCTCTTGCGAACAGATTCAGGATTCTGCCAAAACTTCACCCAGAGCCGTCAGCAGCTGATCAATTTCCTCTCTGGAAATAATCAGCGGCGGCAGAAAACGAAGGGATGTATTTCCGGCAAAATTAATGAGCACTCCTCTGGCAAAAAGTTTCTTGACCATATCAGCCCCCTGCTCCACACCTTTTTCCGTCAAAACAAGTCCACGAATCAGGCCCATGCCCCGCGCCCCGCTGGCAAGGTGCGGAAAACGCTGCGCTAGCTCTTCAAGCCCTTTCTGTAAATATTCACCCTTCTCCCGCACTTGAGCCAGAAAGCCATCCTCCAGGATAACCTTCAGAGTGGCAACCGCTGCCGCTGCCGCCACCGGATTACCACCGAAGGTGGAGCCGTGGGTACCGGGAACCAGGGAGGCGGCAAGCTCTTTTCTGGTGAGCATGGCACCGATGGGAAGTCCGTTTCCGAGGGCCTTGGCCACGGTCATGATATCCGGCTCGATCCCCAGCTGCTCATAGGCAAAAAAGGTACCGGTCCGCCCGATTCCTGTCTGGATTTCATCTACAATAAAGAGAAGATCATGTTTACGACACAGCGCCTGAAGGGCTTTGAGATACTCGACTTCAAGGGGGCGTACCCCGCCCTCACCCTGAAGGGGTTCGCACATGATGGCACAGGTCTGGTCCGTAATCATCGCCTCAAGGACATTGAGGTTTTCAAAAGGTGCATGGGAAAAACCCTCCGGCATCGGCTCAAAGCCCTCATGCAGCTTGGGCTGCCCGGTGGCTGCTACTGTGGCCAGGGTTCTGCCGTGAAACGAACCGGCAAGGGAGATCACTCCGTAACGATCCGGCCCGGCGCAGATCCTGGCAAGTTTTATGGCCGCCTCATTGGCCTCTGCCCCGCTGTTTGCCAGAAAGACGCGATCCGCAAAGGAATTGGCGGTGAGTATTTCGGCAAGTTCCGTCTGAGGTGCAGTATAGTAGAGATTTGAGACATGCACCAGTTCACGTGCCTGGGCACAGATGGCATCGGTCACCGCAGGATGACAATGACCAAGACTGCAGACGGCAATTCCCGCCAGACAGTCAAGATACTGTTTTCCATCTGCATCGGTCAGGACACAGCCCTCTCCCTTGACCATGGTGGCCGGATACCTGGCATAGGTGCCTATAATCACGTCGTCACTCCTCCTGGCCCAGTTTGCATTTTCATCACTCATCAGACTATCTCCGTTCCTATCCCTTCACGGGTGAATATCTCCAGCAGAATGGCATGTTCAATCCTGCCGTCAATAATATGGGTCTTCTGTACTCCCCGACCAAGTGCATCGGTGCAGCAGCGAACTTTGGGAATCATACCGCCGCTGATGGTCCCGTTATCAATATAATTCTCAAGATCATCCTGTTTCAGAGAACGCAGCAGGGTTCCCTCCTTGTTCTGGACTCCGGCCACATCGGTGAGCAGTATCAGCTTGGCAGCTTTCAGCTCACCGGCAACGGCAGAGGCCACAAGATCGGCATTGATATTAAACGCCTGACCATCTTCACCCACGCCCACCGGAGCAATTACCGGGATAAAATCCTTCTGGTCAAGGGCCTGCAGAACTTCAGGGTTCACCTGGGTCACCTGGCCCACCCGGCCAAGGTCAATGAGTTCAGGAGGAGCATCTTTAAGGCTCTCATCGTTTTTCTTGTTGACCCGCAGTTTCTCGGCACAGATAAGGTCGCCGTCACGACCTGAAAGGCCTACAGCACGGCCGCCACAGTGGTTGATATTACCCACGATCTCTTTGTTGACCTTACCCACAAGGACCATCTCAACCACACTCATGGTCTCCCCGTCAGTGACCCGCATCCCCTGAACATAGTTTGGTTTTATCTCAAGCCTGTCAAGGAGACGATTGATCTGCGGCCCGCCGCCATGGACAATCACCGGGTTGATACCGATGTGTTTCATGAGGATGATATCGAGCGCAAACTGTTTTTTGAGATTTTCGTCCACCATGGCATGGCCGCCATATTTAATAACCACTGTTTTATGCCGGAACTCCTGCATATAAGGCAGTGATTCAATCAAGCCGCGGGCCCTGTCAATACTCTGCTGCATATCTCTCCACCGTTTCCAAAAAAACGTCTATATTTTTGTTTCAAATCAATGTCATAGAACTTTTCACCACACACTATCACTCCATTCTACTGACTCAGCTGGTTGAAGTAAAGGAATCTTTCTTTTCCTTCAGAGACCGGGATTTCTTTACTTTCCCACACACCACGATTATATTAGGCCTGGTAATTGCAAAGGACCTGAATCCGTGACGAAAATTACCATTCCTGTGCAGATGGAGAATTACTGTGAAAAACAAATATACAATATGCCTGCTTGCCGGGCTTTTTCTTTTTATCCAGGCCGGCCCGCTCTTTGCCGCAAGTGCACCCATAACCATTGAGGCGGACCACATGTCCTCCCTTGAACAGGCCAACAACGTCATGTTCACCGGAAATGTGGATGCAGCCCAGGGCGATGTTCGAATCCGTTCAGATAAGATGACGGTTTTCTACACTGCCGCCAGTGAAGGCAAAAAACAGGAAGTGAAACGCCTCATGTGTGAAGGCAATGTGGAGATCACCAAAGGTGAATGGCTGGGAACCGGGCAGGTGATGAACTATCTTGCCAAAGATAGAAAAATAATCTTAAGCGGCGGCGCCAAGGCATGGCAGGGAACCAACCTGGTCACCGGAGAAACCATCATCTACTATCTCGACGAAGGACGTTCCGAAGTGGTTGGCAGCCGTCCATCTGCCACCGTTGGCGGGTCCGAAGGCGGGCAGAAGAAATCCTCCAGGGTCAAAGCAACCCTCACCCCCCAATAAGAACATGGCCAAGCTGGAAACCGACAAAATTGTTAAACGCTACCGGAGCCGCACCGTTGTTGACGGTGTCAGCCTGACGGTAAACACCGGTGTTGTCGTGGGCCTTCTGGGACCCAATGGCGCAGGCAAGACCACATCGTTCTACTCCATTGCCGGATTTATCCGTCCCGATGAAGGCCGGATCCTTCTCAACGGCGAAGACATCACCAGGCTGCCCATCCACAAACGGGCCCAGAAGGGCATCTCCTACCTGGCTCAGGAACCCTCTGTCTTCAAGAAACTCACCGTTGAAGAAAATGTCCGCATCGTACTCGAACCTCTGGGACTGACAAAAAATGAGATAAACAACCGCATCGACGAGTTGATGGCGGATCTGAAAATCGAATACCTGCGCGAGAACAAGGGCCATGCCCTCTCAGGTGGTGAGAGAAGGCGGGTTGAGATCATGCGGGCTCTCGCCACCCGGCCGGACTTTATCCTTCTCGATGAGCCCTTTGCCGGCATCGACCCCCTGGCTGTTGCCGACCTGCAGAAGATCATCATTGCCCTGAAAGATAAAGGCCTGGGTGTACTGATCTCAGACCATAACGTTCGCGAAACTCTCCAGGTCTGTGATTTTGCCTATATCATGAATGCTGGACAAATTTTGACCAGTGGAGTTGCAGATGATATCATTGAAAGTGAAGTTGCCCGGAAAATGTACCTGGGCGAAAACTTCTCAATGTGATTTGTAAGTAATCAGATATGGCCCTCGAACTCAGACAACAACTCAAGCTGTCCCAGAAACTGGTAATGACGCCCCAGCTGCGTCTTGCCATCAAGCTGCTGCAGATGAACCGGCTCGAACTCGGCGACGCACTCCAGGCGGAGATTGAGCAGAATCCCGGACTTGAAGAAGATGTGAGTATCCAGGAGACCCTCGAAAACCCGCAGAGTCTCTCCTCCACCATTGAGCAGAAAACCGCTGACAAGGAACAGGACCACACCGAGCAGGTCAGGGCGGAAGATGTTATCCCGGAAACAAACTGGGAAGACTACGCCAACACCTTTGACAGCAATGTTTCCTTCTCCCATGAGACCCCGGCGGCAGACGCACCCAGCCAGTTTGACTTTATCTCCGAAAAACCCGGACTGCTTGCCTACCTCCAGTGGCAGCTTGCCCACTCGGAACTTGATCCCGAGGAGTGGGATATCGCCCTTTTTATTGCTGGCAATCTCAATCGTTACGGTTTTCTCGAATGCAGCCTCGAAGACGTCATGGAGTCCACCAAGTGTGATCATGATTCGGCCGAATACATCCTTGAGGTAATCCAGGACCTTGATCCACCCGGCATTGCCGCCCGTGATGTCAGCGAGTCACTTTATCTGCAGCTGGAACGGATGGGTATGGAGGATTCCCTTGCAGCGACCATTGCCAAAGACCACCTCAACCTCATGCAGACCCGTAACTACAAGGCCATCTGCCAGGCCACAGGGCGCAAACGAAACGAAGTGATCAAGGCCATCGAGTTCATCACCTCGGAACTCACCCCCTATCCGGGACTGCCCTACAGCAATGAGACCACCAATTATGTTGTGCCGGACGTCTATGTCAGAAAAATTGACGGAGAATTTGTCATCCACCTCAATGAAGAGGACATCCCGAACCTGAAACTCTCGTCCCAGCTCCAGGAGCTTCTGCAGTCGGAAGAGGGGGAAATAGAGAAAAAGTCAAAGGCCTATATCCGGGAAAAACTCAAAGATGCCGGCTGGTTCATCAAATCCCTGCACCAGCGACAGCGCACCATCTTCAAAGTAATGGAGAGCATCCTCAAGTTTCAGCGTGAATTTTTTGAACATGGTGCAACTCACCTCAAGCCCCTTATCCTGCGGGATGTGGCAGAAGATATTGAGATGCATGAATCCACCATCAGCCGGGTAACCTCAAACAAGTACGTACACACACCCCTTGGGATTTATGAACTGAAATACTTTTTCTCAACGGCCATTCCGCGACAGGGTGAAGAGGCCCTGGCCGCGGAATCCATTCGGGAACGAATCCGTAAAATGATCCAGGAGGAAGACCCCTTCAAACCCCTCAGCGACAACGCCATCTCACTCAAACTCGGAGAGAACAACATCAAGATTGCCCGCCGAACTGTTGCCAAATACAGAGAACAACTCAAAATCCTCCCCGTAAAGCATCGCCGTAAAGCCAGATAACGTTTCTCCGGCCATTTCCACTCCATGAAACCATGAGCCAACTCGAACGCATCTACGCCTTTCATCAGAGATTGAAGGCCAACAGCTTTCCCAACGCTCAGACACTTATGGAGGAATTTGAACTCTCCCGCGCCACGGCCCATCGCGATATCAGCTACATGCGGGATCGTCTGCTGGCACCCATAAAGTTCAACTCCAGCCGCAAGGGTTTCTACTACACGGATGAGGATTTCTCCCTGCCCTTTGAAGACAGCCCGAAGATTCTCTTCCTCATGGGCCTGCTGAATAAAATGGCAGACGAGGCCGGGCTCGGCAGTCTTCCGGAGATGAAAAAACTTGAGCGTCGGCTGAGCAGGCTTATCGCCCCCGGTTATGAGAGACTGATGGAGAATGTGCTCTGCCAGTGGATAGAGGTTGAGACACTTTCGGCCAGCATCTTTGAAACCATTGTTGAGGCGGTACTGAAAGATCGTCTCCTTGAAGTCGAATACTGCTCGGCCCAGGGAAAAAGCAGCAGCAGAACCCTGGAGCCACAGCGCCTTATCAACTACCAGGGTCGCTGGTACCTTCTGGCATACTGCTTTCTGCGCAAAAGCCACCGTCTCTTTCATATGGCCCGGATGGAGCAGGCCACGTGCGGCAGAAAACGCTGCGGCCACAGGCATCGGGCGGCGAAATCTTTTCTTGATGACGCCTTTGGCATCTTCACCGGGGAGATCGCCTACCATGCACGAATCGCCTTCACCGGAACAGCAGCTGAAATGGTGAAACGCCAGTTCTGGCATGAGAAGCAGCATATTGAAGAACAGGAGGACGGCATCATCCTCTCCCTGCCGGTGAATGATGCCCGGGAGATCAGCATGAAGATCCTTCAGTACGGCTCAATGGCCACAGTGCTTGCCCCGGAATCCCTGCGGCAACAGCTTGCTGCAGAGATCGGCCGAATGGCCCTCTGTTACCAGAAACCCTGACGAGCGGCACAAACAGATGCTCCGCAATACACCATTATGACTGAAAATAAAAAAAAAATTGTCCTGGTCAACCGCTGCGGCAGGATGGGTAACAGGCTGGTACTGTTTGCCAACTTTGCCGCCCTTGCAGAGGAGTTGGGCTGCACCATTGTCAACTGCCCCTTTCACTCCTATGCACAATTATTTGTAAACACCGGAAGAGATATCTACTGCCGCTACCCGGCCTCCGGCAGGAAAAGTATCTGGGACCGGATCCCCGGTGCATCCGGCATCATCCGCGGCACACGGATATTTTTCCATGGCACCCGCGCCCTCAGCAGCCTGATTGAACGCCTGGATATCGGAAAAAACTCCATCTTCACACTGCGTGAGGAGAAGGGCCTCCCCGTCATCATATCCCTTGAAAGCCCGGAAATCATTGATGCAATCAACCGTGCTGATATTGTCTTTGCAAACGGATGGAAATTCCGTGCCCCGAATCTGGTGAAAAAACACGCGGAGCGCATCCGCACATACTTCAGGCCCATCCCGGAGATAGAAAAAGTGGCACGAGATGCCGTGGAGGACTTACGAAAGGATGCCGATATTGTGGTGGCGGTTCACATGCGCCGTGGAGATTATCGCAGGTGGCAGCAGGGAAAATACTTTTTCAGTAAATCCCGCTACGCACAATGGATGCAGCAGATGGAAGGGCTCTTCCCGCAGCAACGTGTTGCCTTTCTGCTCTGCAGTGATGAGGCCTTCTCCAAAGACGACTTCCCCGGATTATCCGTGAGCGCCGGACCGGGAACTCCGACGGAGGACATGCACGCCATGGCAGAATGCGACTGGATCTTCGGCCCTTTGAGCACCTTTTCCCAGTGGGCATCATTTTACGGAGCCACAGCTCTTTTTCACCTGAGAGACAAGGATGACCAGCTGGATCTCCAGAAGTTCCAGGTCTCCAACCTTCATGAAGTGCCGGGTACCCCACTGCCGGAAGATGCCTGTTCCGGCCTGTAGAACACATTGTCTATGAAACTGAACCGGCAGCGAGATCGGTCAGTGCCTTGCCCGTCAGACGGTAGACGATCCACTCATCCTGCGGTTTTGCCCCGAGGGATTCATAAAATTTGATGGCTGGCTCATTCCAGTCCAGAACACTCCACTCAAAACGACCACAGCCCCTGGCAACGGCAATGCCCGCCAGGTGTTTCAGAATCTCGGTCCCTGTTCCCCCGCCGCGCTGTTCCGGCCGGACATAGAGATCCTCCAGATAAAGGCCCGGTTTTCCCAGCCAGGTGGAATAGTTGAAAAAATAGATGGCAAAACCCACGGCTTCACCGTCCAGAGAACAGATCAGACCGTGGGCCGAACTGTTCTCTCCAAAGAGAGAGTTACAGATATCCTCCTCGGTTGCCAGAACTTCATGTTCCGCCTTCTCATAAATTGCAAGCTCAGTGATAAAACCGAGTATGGTCCCGGCATCCCGGGCAGTTGCCTCCCGAATGCTTAAATCTGCCATTTTCTTTACTCCTGATTCAAAAAAAATTCAGCGATCAACCCGCAGAACTGCTCAATCTGTTCGTCACTGGTCACAAAAGAGGTTACCAGACGGACAAAGACCTCATCATCTGAGAGATTCACCCCGGCAGGCAGGCCGTGATGGGGCCATTCGTAAAACTCTGCACCGCTGTCATGGAGAAACGCTGAAAGCCCGACGGGCATGGTGACAAAGATCTCATTGGCATCACAGGGCCACTGCAGGCTCACCGCAGAAAACCGGGACAGCCTTTCAAGCAGTTTCTTCGCCTGGGCATTGGCGTGTCTTGCCAGATCAAGCCAGTGATCATCCCTGAGCCATGCCACAAACTGAGCCCCGAAGAGCCGTCCCTTGGAAACAAGGTGGCCACTGCGCTTTCTCCGGTGGATAAAGGATGCTGCGAGATCCGGCTTAAAAAATACCACCGCCTCTGCAGCAAGTGCCCCGCACTTGGTGGCGCCAAGGGAGAGCACATCAACACCTGCCTTCCAGGTGATATCGGCCGGAGTGCATCCGAGGGCGGCCAGGGCGGTCGCAAACCGGGCACCATCCATATGCACATGCAGATCATGTTCATGGGCGGATCTGCAGAGTATGGAAAGCTCTTCGGGGGTATAGACCAGTCCGGCCTCACTGGTCTGGGTAAGACTCAGCGCAGCGGTACGAACCGTATGAGGCGGCTCATTTCCCTGGACCTTAAAGTAGCGCTGCAGATGGTGAACCTGCAGTTTTCCTGCCCTCCTGCTGATCGGGACAATGCGGCCCCCGCCGGAAAAGAACTCAGGTGCCGTTGACTCATCCTGAACAATATGGGCCTGATGATGACAGAGTACTGTTTCCCACGGCTCCATAAGACATGACAGCGCCAGGGAGTTTGCGGCAGTGCCGGTGGCCACAAAAAAGACCTCCAGAGTACAGCCGAAGAATTTTTCCAGCTCAGATGTCGCCCGCCCGCACCATTGATCATCACCATAGCCGTGGGTAAAGCCATCATTTGCCTGAACAAGCATTTCCAATATCCGGGGGGATGCCCCGGTCTGATTATCACTGCCAAACTGCATATATTTTCCTGATTGGATTGTTATCTGCTCTTTTCCAATAAAAAGGGATCAGCCCAGTACCAGCCACAGGGCCACTCCCATCATCAATGTACCTGAAAATCGATTCATCATCCGCACATTGCTGCTCTTTCGCAGCAGGTGCGCCAATGACTGTCCACCTGTGGCATACAGTAGCAGACAGATAAACTCCAGCAGCAGTATCAGCACCAGGAGCACCGACAACTGGGGTGCCAGCGGCAGTGACTGATCCAGAAAAGGAGGCAGCAGGGCAATGAAAAAGGCCCAGCCTTTGGGATTGGCAATGGCGGTAACAAAACCCTGCGTGGCAAGGGAGCGCCCGCTGACAGGTCCCCTTTTCGAAGACCCCTCCTCACTGAGTGCCAGACGGCCCCGGGAACGCCACATCCCGATACCGACATAAAACAGGTACAGACCTCCACCCCACTTGAACAGAGTGAAAAAAGAAGGGTACTTCAACAGTATGGTCGTCACTCCAACCATGGACAACACAACCACTATCCCGACCCCGACCAGTTCTCCGGCCATCATCCAGAGAGCACGTTTGACCCCCACGGTCATACCAAGGGTCATGGACAGAGTCATACACATGCCGGGAGTGGCGGAGACAAAGAAGAATGTCGGTATAAAAACTGCCAGTAAATTCACCGGCAACAGAGTAACAGCAGACATTATCAGACTTTTTATTCCTCACTGAACACAAAAACAGCCACACCATCCGGGCTCTTCACCCGGACAATCCACACTCGGGCATCACAACATTGCCTCCCTGACTTACCCCAGAGAACCCATAAAATCAATATTTCACTTCCCCGCCCCCTGCTCCAAAGCTGCTGTTCCGATGACCATCATATGATTTCAAGGCGTTCAGGCAATTCACAAAGATCAGAGAATCGGAAAATGCAAAAGGGCTAAAAAGTATTAAAATATTTCACAAATCCATGTTAAACTTCCCCATTGATTAGAGTCAGTTCACACATCCATTATTTTGTTAACCTCATCATTTTCACAAGTCTTTGCTCCAATGAACCAGATAAAAAACAATCCCCCTCCCTTCCCGCCTGACACCGTATGGGATGTGGAAGGAGGAAAGGCGGCAGGTGTCTATACATGGTTTAAGGAAATAAGCAAAGAACTGGGTGACGGCTGGGTTCTGTCCAACGGCAGAAAAATGCTCATGCTGGGTGGCTATTCCTACCTCGGCCTCAACATGCGTCCGGAAATCAGCCAGGCTGCCATGGATGCAATTCAGCGCTTTGGAACGGGAATGAGCGGATCCCGCTTCCTGGCCGGCAGCACAGAACTCCACTCCAGACTCGAAAAGAAAATAGCAGCTGTTCACCAGAAAGAAGACGCCATTGTCTACACCAGCGGCTACCTGGCAAATGTATCCACCATCGCCTGTCTTGTCCGGAAAAGAGACCACATCCTCTGCGACAAAATGAACCACGCCTCCATGGTGGACGGCGCCAGATACTCAGGTGCCAAATTAATACGATATCCTCACAACAACCTGAACCGGCTGAAAAAAATTCTTGCTGAACTCCCTGACTCTTCAAGAAAACTTGTTATCACTGATGCCATTTTCAGCATGTCCGGAGAAACAGCAGACATTCCACAGATCGCTGCATTATGTAAAAAATATAATGCACATCTCATGGTTGATGAGTGCCATTCCATGTATGTTCTCGGAAAAACCGGCGGCGGCATCACAGAATATTTCAATATTCCAG
>JAMOMO010000464.1 GCA_027067035.1 Desulfobulbaceae bacterium | reverse complement strand
GACCGGAAAAGAGCTCGGTCAGGGCGGCAATATCACTGTCTCTGCATTCCAGTACCAGGCCCAGTTCTTCCGAAAAAAGAGCTTCAAGGGGGGAATGGGAGGAATCAAAGGAAATATCCAGGCCGCAGTTTCCGGCAAAGGCCATTTCCAGCAGAGTGGTGACAAGACCACCGTCACTGCGGTCATGTCCGGCAGGCAGCAGGTCCTGATCAATGGCCTCCTGAACAGCAAGGAAGGCCTGTTTCAGCTCTTCCGGCCTGTCCATGTCCGGACACTCATTCCCCAGTGAGGATCTGGTCTGGGCAAGGGCAGAACCGCCCAGTCTGTTATGACCACAGCCAAGATCAACAAAGAACAGAGATGATGCCCCCGCCTCTTTAATATCAGGTGTCACCACTTTTGTGATATCAGTCATCGCCGCATAGGCGGATATTACCAGTTCACGGGGGGATTTAACGGTCTCGTCACCCACCATGGTGGCCATGGAGAGGCTGTCTTTGCCGCCATCAACGGCCATGCCGACGGCGATCATGGCATCACACATCCCCTTTGCCGCATCAAAAAGGGCCGCACCTTCTCCGGGCAGTTTGGGCGCCCACATCCAGTTTGCAGAACACTTCACCTGTTCCAGATCATCAATCCGGGCCCAGACAAGGTTGGTGAGGGACTCACCCACCGCCATCCTGGCACCCTTTGCCGGATCAAGGAGCATCTTGACGGGCTGCTCGCCAATGGCCGTTGCCCCGCCGCTCATACTGAAATGGGACTGGGCAACCACCGCCACATCACTCACCGTGAGCTGCAACGGCCCGCAACACTGCTGCCGGGCGATAAGACCGGTCACTGCGCGATCAACCTTATTGGTAAGAAAGCGTTTGGAACCGACAGACACCAGCCGCAGGACGTCATTTAAAGCATCTGCAACAGTGAGACCGTCCGGCAGGTCAAGTGGTTTCAGCTGCGGATCGACCCGATTATCTTCAAAGGTCTTCACAGGGATATCGCCCAGCAGCTCAGAGAGATCGATATCCACGGGAGTGGTGTCATCCAGCTCATCGTGGACCACAAACTGCAGATCACCGGTCACCTCGCCAAGCACCTCACAGCCCACCTTCTCACGCTCACAGATGGCCTGAAACTCCTCAATATTCTCCGGGCTGATGAGAAAACCGTTTCGCTCCTGATATTCGGCCACATAAATTTCCAGAACCGACATGGTGGGATCACCCACCCGCATCCTGCGGATCTCTATGTATCCTCCCGAGTGTTCCACCAGCTCTTTCAGCACGTTGGCAGGCCCGCCCGCACCCTGATCGTGGATCACATCAATGATGGTTTTGTCGCCCATCTCGTTACAGGCACGGATAACGCGGTTCATCTTCTGCTCCATCTCCGCATCGCCACGCTGTACCGCGTTGAAATCAAGCTCTGAGGCGTTTTCGCCCTGGAGCATGGAGGATGCCGCACCACCGCCGAAACCGACCCGATAGGCGGGACCACCCACCTGGACGATCTTCATCCCTTTGACTTCTTTGTCCTTTTCCGTGTGCCGGTCATCAATCTGACCAATGCCGCCGGTGAACATGATGGGTTTCAGAAAGCCCCAGCGCTCTCCGTTATCAAGGCGCAGATCAAAGGAACGGGTAAAGCCCTGGATCATGGGCTCACCGAACTTGTTGCCGTAATCGGAGGCACCATTACTGGCCTGGATCTCTATTTCCAGGGCCGAGGCCAGATTATCGGGGCACTGATAGCTGTTTTCCCAGGGCAGGGTGTATCCGGGAATATGGAGATTTGCCACACAGTAGCCGGTGGTTCCGGCAATGACAAAGCCGCCCTTTCCTGTTCCCTGTACGTCGCGGATACGACCGCCGGAACCGGTCTCGGCCCCGGGAAACGGTGCCACTCCGGTGGGAAAGTTGTGGGTTTCCGCGGTAAGGAGCATGTGATAGCGGGCATCCTGCTCCTGCAGAGGTCCGGGAAGGCCCGGGCTTTTGGGCATTATGGTGTGAATATCATGCCCCTCAACCACACTGGAGTTATCCTTAAAGGCCACCAGGCTCCCTTTGGGATTCCGGTTTAAAGTCTCAATCACCAGCTCAAAAAGCGTCTCATCCTGCATCTCACCGTCAATCACCTGTCTGCCCCGGAAAAAACCGTGCCGGGAGTGCTCGGAATTGGCATTGTTCAGATCCATTATCTCAACAATGGTGGGGTTGCGGTTGTGCTTTTTGACAAAGTAGTCGTAATAAAAATTCCGGTCACGCTCATCCATTGAGATGCCAGGAATCTCAAGGAGGGCATCGGGGCCGCCGGTTATCATATCCACATCATACACGGGCTCCGGCTCAATCCCGGTCTCAAAGGTGGAGAGGGGTTCCGGGTAAGGACACTCGGTCATGCGATCATGATTTTCCCGGATAAACGCTTCTATATCAAGGGACTCATCCACACGATATCTGCGGGATCGCTCCACCCGTGAAACGCAGTCAAGCCCGGTGGCCTCGCAGATGGAGACCATATTGGAAGACCAGGCCGTGGCAAAGTTGAGCCGTGGCCCCATCTCCACCACCCGCTCTCCGGTGAGGGCAGGCTCTGTACTGACACTCTCCGCCAGAAAACCATCGGCCAGAATCAGCCGGAGCCGCTGCAGTTCCCCGTCCGTCAGGGGACGACTGGACTCGACATTAAAACAGTATTCTCTGGTTTCTCCGATCCTTCGATACAACTGGCTTACAATAGATGACATGGGCAGATCCTGGATTGTGATGATTGATCAATTTGAATTGGAAACGGTATCTGCTCCATTTATAACAGATAGCTCTAAGAGTTAAAAGTTTCTTGATTAACTGAACAAAAAAGAACAGAATAACAGAAGTACAGAGGCAATATCCTTAGACTTTCTCAATCCGTGAGCGTTCAATGGCACTACTCAACAGCGATGCGTTGCTGGATATTCTCAGCAAAAAGGGACTGATCACCCCAAAACAGCGACAGTTTATCACCCTGGAAAAGGGGAAACAGCGCCAGAAACTCCTTATTAAATTTGGTGCGGACAGAAAGTTTGACAAAAGCTTTCCGGATCTGGTGGATATCATTGTCTCCTTCAAGCTTGACGTAGGCAACAAGAAAAATAATCCACTCGATGAAGACCGTATCATGCGGGCAGTAAGTCAATCATGCGGCCTGCCCTTTAAAAAGCTGGATCCACTCAACCTGGATATGGAGATTGTCACTAAAACCATCCCCAGAAACTTCGCCATCACCCACCTGCTGCTACCCTTCAACTTCCAGAACGGGGTACTTGAGGTGGCAGTGTACCATCCGGATAAAGGCTCTGTACTGAAAGACATTGAGCAGGCCAACCAGGTCAAAATCAAGCCCTTTATCACCACAAAGACGGATATCAAGAAGATCCTCTCCGAGTTTTTCGGCTTCCAGCGCTCAATCAGCGCGGCTGAAGACCAGTATGGGGGCACAGGGGTCGGCAGTTCCGTTGATATCGGTAACCTGGAGCAGTTTGTCAAGATTTCATCCTCAAAGGAAATCTCCTCTTCAGACCAGCATATCAAATCCGCGGTCAACCACCTCTTCAACTACGCTCTGGACCAGAATGCCAGTGACATCCATGTGGAGCCCAAGCGGGAAAACTGCATGGTACGTTTTCGCATTGACGGTGCTCTCCATACCATCTACAACCTGCCCAAGGCCGTGCATTCGGCCATTGTGGCACGTATCAAATTCCTCGGCAGGCTAGATATTGCAGAAAAACGCAGACCACAGGACGGCCGCATCAAGCTCTCGTTAAGCGGCGACAAAGAGGCCGAAGTCCGGGTTTCCACCGTTCCCGTGGCATTTGGTGAAAAGGTGGTGATGCGTATCCTTGACCCGGATGTGATCTTCCAGGACCTCAACAACCTGGGATTTTCTGCCAGGGATAGAAATGTCTACGACTCATTTATCCAGGCACCGCACGGAATCGTTCTGGTCACCGGCCCCACCGGATCCGGTAAATCAACCACCCTCTACTCCACCCTTGAAAAGATCGCCACCCCGGAACGTAACATCGTCACGGTGGAAGATCCGGTGGAAATGGTCTACGAGGCATTTAACCAGATCTCGGTTCAGCCCCTCATTGATGTTACCTTTTCAACCATTCTGCGAAACATCCTGCGCCAGGATCCGGATGTGATCATGATCGGGGAGATTCGTGACCTTGACACCGCATCCCATGCCGTGCAGGCTGCCATGACCGGACATCTGGTCTTCTCCACCCTGCATACCAACGATGCCGTTTCATCCATTGTGCGTCTGAGAGATCTCGGCCTTGAACCCTTTCTGATATCATCCACCCTGCTTGGCTCCCTGGCCCAGCGTCTGGTGCGGACAGTCTGCCCTGACTGTGCTGAATCCTTTACAATGAAAGGGACCGAGCTCTTAAAGCTTGGTTTTCCCGTGGCAGACAGGGAAACGTACCAGCTCAAGCGGGGCAAGGGCTGTCGGAAATGCCGGGGAACAGGATACAAGGGCAGGTGCGGCATCTTTGAGATCTTTCCGCTCTCGGAACAGATGAAACGCATGGTTACCGCCGGGAACAATGTGGAAGAGATAAGACAGCTTGCAATCCGCGAGGGAATGACTACCTTACGGGAAGATGCCTGGGAAAAGGTGAAGGCAGGAATTACGACCTACGAAGAAGCAATGCGGGTAACCGCTGATTAACATAGAAAAAAATGGCAAAAACGGGAACAGATAAAGCGGTTAAAATTGTCTGTAAAAACAAAAAGGCATTCCATGACTATCATATCGATGACAGATATGAGGCGGGAATGGTGCTGCGCGGGCCTGAGGTAAAATCGCTGCGGGCCGGCAAGGCCAACCTCAAAGACGGCTATGCCCAGATTGACTCCCGTGGTGAACTCTACCTTCACAATGTCCATATTTCCATGTACAGTCACGCCACTCACAATCCCAACGAACCCATGCGGGTACGAAAACTCCTTCTCCATAAAAGGGAGTTGCGTAAACTGATTGGAAAATTAAAAGAGAAGGGCCTTGCGCTCATCCCTTTGAAGATATACTTTATCGGAAACGGCAAAGCCAAGATTGAACTTGGCCTGGCACGCGGCAAAAAACAGTACGACAAGCGGGCATCTCTGAAAGAAAAACAGAGCAACCGCGAACTGCAGCGTGTCATGAAGAGCGGTCAGATTGGCTGAACACAACAATACGCTGTCTTTTTATCGCTGATTATTACAAACAGACCAACTAACTTCAAAGAATATTGGGCAGTGTGCCAGGTTGAAACGGCCGAAGGTGACCTGCTGATGAATATTCAACAATTATGGGGGCGAAACGGATTCGACAGGGATGTGTAAGCTTTACGTTGCATGCCGAGCTTTCTGTCTGCTCGTAAAACCGACGGTACTTTAATTATAATCGCCGACGATTATAACTACGCACTGGCAGCTTAGACTGCTGTGCCGTTCCCCCGGTCTTTGCCCGTAAGA
>JAMOMO010000463.1 GCA_027067035.1 Desulfobulbaceae bacterium | reverse complement strand
CCCCCTGCCGCAGCTGAGAAAACCGCCATGGAACTTTTCTGGGGTGAACCGGCCATGGATACCCTCTACCTCGGCATGTGGTCTTATCATTTCGTTGACGACGATGACGAGTATCAGACAACCCATAACCTCATCGGTCTGGCCTTTAAAGGTTACTACTTCGGGACTTTTGAAAATTCACGCGACGACCGGGCCTGGTCCGGCGGAGTACAGCGGGATGTGTATCGTAGTATGTGGGGGCCCCTCTCGGTTGAGGCGGGATACCGGGCAGGAATCCTCTACGGATACGAAAAAATGCAGATCGGGGATTCCGGTTTTTTTCCGTTGATTCAACTTTATACGGACATCAGATACAAAAACGTCGGTATGCAGTTCTCCTGGGGCGGCAGTGCACTTACCGCCGGATTCCTGATACGCTTCTGAGCATCAGTCCCGAACAGGGAACACAATAGAGCAATCACCGGTGCATCATCCGCTGGCACTGCTCCCGGAGCCATACGACATATCTCAGCACTCAGTCACCACAGGCACATTTTTCTCAACGCAACAGGAAGTTAGCAGAGCAGGTACACCGGCTCACTTCACTTGACTGTCTCCCTGTAATATGGCACAATTATTTTGTTATGATCCTGAATCCGTGAGCGTCCGATTAGAGGCAGGATACATTGCCGGCGGAGGCACCGCAGGACGAAGTCGTAAAACAGAGTAAAAAACGGCCCGCCATCACAGGAAAACAGGTAAAAACAGTACAGTCACTATCTACCACCACATTTTCGTCACGGTTTCAGGATGAAGAGATTTTCTCTGGCAACAACATATGCCCTGGCAGGGGCCTGCATTGTACCTGTATTCGGTTTTCTTGCCCTGAGCGGAACCGGACACCGTGCCGACCTCTACCGCTATATTGCCCCCCTTTTTGTGGGAACCGTCTGCGGCTTCCTGCTGGGACGGATGCGACAGCGCTGGCTTGACAAGATATCGGAACTCTCCTCAGCCCACGACCAGCTCCATGAGCAGGAGGAAAAATACCGGCAGGTATACAATGCACCGGGTGAACCCATCATCATCTTCTCTCCCCGGGACGGCAGTTTCATTGAGGCAAACAGAGCCCTCAGAGAAGTATATGGCTATGCCCCTGAAGAGATCTCCGGGCTGAGTATTGATATGATCAGTGAAGGTTCCCCGCCCTGGAACAGAGTTGGTGCCATGCCGTTGATCAACAAAGCACTTGAGAAAGGAAGCCACAGCTTCGAATGGCTCTCCAGGAAAAAAAACGGCGAGCTCTTCTGGGCAGAAATATCGCTCAAAAGAACCCGTTTCAAAAACCAGAATTTCCTCACAGCCACAATACGTGACATCGAGGCCCGTAAACAGGCTGAAGAGGAACTGCGAAATGAAAAGGAACGACTCAGTGTGACCCTGCGCTCCATTGGTGATGGTGTTATCACCACTGACATCAACGGCAGAATAGTTTTCCTGAATAAAAAGGCCGAAGAGCTCACCGGATGGACCAATGACGAGGCAGTTGGAGCCGATTCAAATAATGTTTTCAATATCATAAACAAAAAAACCGGCCAGCAGTGTATGAGCCCCATTCACCGGGTACTTGAGTTCGGTGAAGTCATGAGCCTGGATAATCATACAGCTCTCATCGCAAAAGACGGCACTGTCCGCCCCATAGCAGACAGCAGCGCCCCCATCAAAAACCGAAAGGACAAAACGGTGGGTACAGTCCTTGTTTTCAGGGATACAACCAACGAAAAACTCCTTGAAGAAGAACTCTTCAAAATAAAGAAACTGGAATCGATAGGGGTTCTCGCCGGAGGAATTGCGCATGATTTCAACAATATACTCTCATCAATCCTTGGCAACATAGAACTTGCCGGTCACCGCACGGAAAAAGATCCCAAGACAGCATACCTTCTCCAGAGTGCCCAGCAGGCAACGCTCCGGGCTGCAAAACTCACAGACCAGCTGCTCACTTTTGCCAAGGGCGGTGACCCTGTCAAAGAGGTCCTTGAACTCCCCGAGCTGATCAAAAGTTCGGCTGATTTCATCCTCTATGATACTTCCATCACCTGCCGCCACAGCTTTTCCGAGCCGCTCTGGCATGTAAATGCCGACAGCGGGCAGCTCAGCCAGGTTATTCAGAATATTCTCCTTAACGCCAGACACGCCCTGCCTGGAGATGGTGAGATAGTAATCACATGCCGCAACATAGATGACGCCTCCAGTGAGCCGTTTCTCAACGCTGATACGGGAGAGTTTGTCCGCATCACTATTCAGGACAACGGAATCGGCATCCCCAAGGAACACATGGATAAAATATTTGATCCCTATTTCACCACCAAACAGGAGGGTAGCGGCCTGGGTCTGGCAATATGCCACTCCATTATCAATAAACACGACGGATATCTGGCAGTTGACTCAAGTCCCGGCCAGGGAACAGCGTTCAGCATCTACCTCCCGGCAGTACATCCCCCTGAACAGAAAAAGCCCTGCCCGGACCCCGGGCCTCTCTGCAGGAGTGCCAGAATCATGGTCATGGACGATGAAGAGATGCTGAGAAGTGTCCTGAAATCACAACTGAAAGCTCTGGGCCATGAAGCAATTCTTGTTGAAAACGGTGATCAGGCAATAGCCACCTATCAGGAGCAGCAGGAAAAATGCCAGCCCATTGATGCCGTTATCATGGACCTGACCATCCCCGGTGGAATGGGCGGCCAGGAGGCAGCCCGAAAACTCCTGCAGATAGACCCGAAGGCAAAACTCATTGTTGCCAGCGGCTACTCCAATGACCCGGTAATGGCAAATTTCAGGAATTACGGCTTCCAGGCTGCAGTGACCAAACCCTTTGACCTGAAAGAGCTGGACTGCGCCATTGCAACTCTGCTGCAGTGACAATTCCTGCCGCCTCTTCATTCCCGCTGCATCAGGCGGCCCTCTTCCCGGCGGTAAAAACAAAAAAAAACACACCAAAACTGCGCCACACATGGTAGTTTATCAGGAAGAGACAAACCCTATTCTATTTTACTGCAACAGCTGGCAAAACCATGACATTGAAAACTGGAATATATGTTGATGCTGAAAACATCAGACTCTGCGGCGGCTATGGGATGCGCTATGACGTACTGGTGGACCTTGCCAACCGTGGAGACTCCATCATGCTCCGGGCAAACTGCTACCTTGCCGAAAACGGGGAACGCACCAGAGAGGACCGTGAATACCGGATAAAGCTCTATCGCTACCATGACATCCTGCGCCAATGCGGATTTAAAGTGATCAAAAAATTTGTAAAACACTTTGTGGACGACGAAGGTATTCTCACCACCAAGGCCAATGCCGACATGGATCTGGCCATCGATGCACTCCTGCAGGCGAGAAACCTTGACCGGGTCATTCTCCTCACCGGTGATGGTGATTTCATCCGCCTTGTCCAGGCCCTGCAGAACATGGGCTGCAGAGTCGAAGTGATCGCATTCAACAATGTGAGCAGCGAGCTCAAAGAGGAGGCGGACAGCTTTCTCTCCGGATTTCTCATCCCCGGTCTGCTCCCGCTTCAGGAAGAGGGAAAAGGATGGCATCGCGGATTCCCCATCAATTACAACAGCGAACGCGGCTTCGGTTTTATGCGCTACTACTCATTGAAAGACAATGGTCTCAGAGCGGAAAGTGTCTTCTTTCACTGTTCCAAATCCCAGGTGAGTTCAGACAGCCTCTTCTCGGATTCCAACAACATCTTTGAATTCAAGATCACCGCCAATCCCGACAACAGGAACAAGACCGAAGCCGTGGACATCCGCTCCATAGATGAAATTCTTCCCTGAGCCTGCCTCACTGCACACTATTCACCGTGAAAATTACCGCATTCAGTGACACCCATATGCTGCACCGGCAGGTGGAGATCCCCGATGCTGATCTTCTCATCTTTGCAGGTGACATGTCCGTCTGCAGAACCCTGCAGGATGTGGCCGGCTTTAATGACTTCCTGGCAGCACTGCCCCATCGCCATAAGGTGGTGATCGGCGGCAACCATGACCATCTGCTTGCCTCCTCACCGGAACAGGGTCGCGCACTGCTGAAAGATGCCATCTATCTCCAGGACGAATCAGTCACCATTGAAGGTATTAAACTCTACGGATCTCCCTGGCAGCCGACATTCAACACCAACGCCTGTGATGCCTTTGCCCTGCCCCGCGGTGCGGTGATGCGCAGCAAATGGGACAGAATCCCCGAAGACACGGATATTCTCATCACCCACAGCCCACCCTGCGGCATCATGGATGAGGACGGGGGTATCAGTCACGGCTGTTCCGATCTCATTGAAGCGGTACAGCGCATAGCCCCGGCACTCCATATCTTCGGACATATCCACAACCACAACGGAATAAAGAAAATCGGGAGTACCACCTTTATCAACTGCAACGTAAAGGACAAAAACAACAGGGTCCGTCCCGCCCTGACATTTGATTATCCTGTCTGATGACACTATGATAGGATTCTGAATCCGTGAGCGTTCTCCGCTGGATATGCTATACTGCCCGGCAGCACCTTTTCCTCACCGATTCAGGGTCATAACAATCAACCACCTCACCCATGCTGACTGGAGCCTCAAGATGACAGACAAACAGCAGATTCTCATTGGCGGCAATACAGACGGAAGCCATATCCTCCTCAACCCTGCCATGGCCAACCGCCATGGACTCATTACGGGGGCCACTGGTACCGGTAAAACAGTGAGCCTGCAGCTCCTTGCCGAAGCCTTTTCCAGAATCGGTGTCCCCGTGTTTTCAGCAGATGTCAAAGGTGACCTCTCAGGTATTGCCAACCCCGGAAAGCCCCATGAGAAGGTCACAGAACGGCTTGAGCACATGGGCGTGACCGAGCACGCCTTTGAAGGATGTCCGACTCTGTTCTGGGACATTGAAGGAAAAACCGGCCACCCGGTACGCACCACAGTCTCGGAAATGGGACCGGTACTCCTGGCCAACATCCTTGAACTCAACGATACCCAGACAGGTATTCTTCACGTTGCCTTCTCGGTGGCAGACGACCAGGGTATGCTGCTGCTTGACCTGAAAGACCTCAGTGCCATGCTCAACTGGATTGCAGAGAACCGTAAAGAACTGGCCAGAGAATATGGAAACATTGCCTCACAAAGTGTTTCCGCCATCCAGCGCAAGCTCCTTGTTCTCAAGGAATCGGGCGGAGAGCTGTTCTTTGGAGAACCGGCTCTGAACATCGCTGATCTGATGCATGTGGACTTTTCAGGACGTGGCGTTGTCAGTCTCCTGGACGCCTCTTCTCTCTACTCAAACCCGAGAATATACACCACATTTCTATTATGGCTCCTGTCAGAGCTCATGGAGGAGTTGCCGGAACGGGGCGATGCGGCAGTGCCTGAGCTCGTCTTTTTCTTTGACGAGGCGCATCTCCTCTTCAACAACGCACCAAAGGCCCTCATAGACCGGATCACCCAGGTTATCCGCCTCATTCGCTCCAAGGGCGTGGGGGTGTTTTTTGTCAGCCAGTA
>JAMOMO010000462.1 GCA_027067035.1 Desulfobulbaceae bacterium | reverse complement strand
CAGCTGTTCATTTTCCCGTTGGTACAAAACATGCTCAGTCACACATTCATCCACCTTCCCGGCATAGGCGCAAAAACAGAAGAAAATCTCTGGCAGGCAAAAATCCATAACTGGTCCCAGTGGCAGAACCCCGCGCCGGTACGCCTTCCGAACAGTTCAGCCGGGCAGCTGGCAGAACTCCTGGAGCTGTCCGGCAGAGCACTTGACAAGGGGCCATGTTTTTTCAGCGAACGCCTCCCTGCCAACGAGCAGTGGCGCCTCTTCTCCCATTTCCGGGACCGTATCGCCTATCTTGATATTGAGACTACGGGACTGGGACAGTCTGCTGATATAACAACTATTACCCTCTACGATGGAGAAACGGTTCACTGCTACGTCAACGGCCGTAACCTTGATGATTTCAAAAAAGATATTTACAATTACGAAATCCTGGTCACCTATAACGGCAAGGGTTTTGATATCCCGGTCATAGAACGCTGGTTTCAGATGAAACTGCCACACGCCCACATTGATCTTCGTTTTATTCTCGCCAGACTGGGATTCAAGGGGGGATTGAAGGGCTGTGAGAAACAGCTCGGCATAGACCGCGGTTCACTGGACGGAGTGGACGGCTATTTTGCGGTACTGCTCTGGTGGGACTTTACCGACAACAACAATGAGAAGGCACTCGATACGCTGCTTGCCTACAATATTGAGGACACGGTGAATCTGGAACGGCTCCTCATCGAAGCCTATAACAGGAACGTGAATGCCACGCCCTTTGGAGCGGAGCTGCAGGTGGAACTCCCAGAGCCTCCGTCAATTCCCGTTCAACCTGACCTTGACACGGTGAAGCGCCTCAAAAGCCGGATCAGAGAATAATTTCAGAACCCTCGGTTGCAAAAAAGACCTCCGTATCACCATACCTTCCCGGCTCACAGTAGGTTTTTGCCATCTCATCAATCTGCAGATCGGTGCGGTCCGGATCATGGTGAAACAGGGCCAGCTTTTTCACACCGGCACGATTGGCCGCAGCTATTGCCCATTCAAAGGTTGAATGGCCCCAGTTTATTTTGGTCTTATACTCTTCCTCTGTATACTGGGAATCGTGCACCAGCAGATCAGCGCCTTTAAAAAACTCTTCAATGGCTTCATTCTGTTCCCTGGCAACTTCCTCACCTTCATAGGCCATGGCCTCGTCATACTCCGGATGTTCAGGGTCTGTGATAAACAGATTCCGGAAAGGCTCATGATCGTAGCAGGTACAGAAGACCTTTCCCTTATACTCAAAGCGGTAACCCAAAGCTGTTATGGGGTGATTGAGAAATTTAGTGGTGAGAAGCAGACCGCCGCCAAGATCGCGGTTCGGCTCTTCCCGCAGACGCTTGTACTCGATATCAGAGGCCAGTTCGCCCACGTTGATGGGAAAGTAGCGATATTTCATCTGCCCGCCCACCACGTCCTTTAAAGGATCATCCTCATAGCTCACCGGCCCGTGCACCGTCATTGTGGTACCCGGAATATAGATCGGAGTAAAGTAGGGAAATCCCATGATGTGGTCCCAGTGGGTATGCGACAGGT
>JAMOMO010000461.1 GCA_027067035.1 Desulfobulbaceae bacterium | reverse complement strand
CTTTTGGAAGATCATTGGCCACCAGACTGTTGCCCAGTTCGCGTATTCCGGAGCCCGCATCAATTACAATAATTTCTTCCCGGCCGTCAACCCGCAACTCCATGCAGGCGCCGTTGCCGCCATATTTCATGGTGTGAGAGCCGGGGCAGGGAATGGATCCCCGAACACCCCATAATCTGATTTTCATCATCTCCTGATCCCCCTTTATGTCTGCAGAAAAACCTGTGCCTTTTCGATCTCTTCCTCAACACTCAGTGCAATCTCTCCAAACATCTCCCAGGTAAGTCCGGTAATTTCCAGCATCTTCTGCTCGGACCCTTCTTCAGGAAAGGGATCTCCGGCATAGCCAAGGTCAAGGATGTTGGCATACATGTTGGCAAGTCCCACGTAGGCCACACGAACCTGATACTCTTCCGGAGCATCTTCAACGTTATGGTGATAACTGATGGCGCAGGTCATGGCCTCGTTAAGCTTCCACTTTTCAGCGATCATCTTTCCAACTTCCTGATGATCCACACCCAGCATCTCGCGCTCCACAGTGATAAGAGGAAGCTGTTCACCCGTGACTTTACCTAAAACCTCAATGTACTCGTCACCAAAGGGAATCTTCCCGAGATCATGGAGCAGACCGGCCACAAAATACTCCTCACACTCCATCACCGGAACGCCGTTGGCCTTTGCCAGCAGTTTGGCACAAACCCCGGTTCCGATGGAATGGGCCCAGAACTTCTTGGTGGGCAGAGCTCTTGATTTCTTGGCACCGGAAACTGAACGGATAATGGCCGTACTGAGCGCCATATTCTTCACAGTGTTCATGCCGAGCATGGTGATGGCACGGGTGAGCGACGTCACCTTGTTCATCAGAGAATAGTAGGCTGAATTGATTAATTTCAGCACCTGCCCTGTGAGTACAGGGTCAAGGGAGATAACCTTATTCAACTCGTTTGGAGAGGCATCGGTTCGACTGCAGATCTCCATTACCTTTCCCACGGTTGTGGAAAGACTAGGCATCCGTTTAATAAATCTTGTTATGGCTTTTCTATTGGCTGCGCCAGCTTCTTCCATCACTTCATCCGCATAAAAAACATTTTAAAATCAAAAACATACATAGACGACAATTCTTTCTTATCGTTTATTGTATAGCAAGCGGAATGGGAGGTCAAGGAAAGAGGTGCGCCAGACAAAAGCAGATAAAATGATAATCCGGTTGCTGAAAAATAACAGTATATGGTAAGCAGGTGCCATGGAACGATTCTCAAGAACACGAAGCCTTCTGGGCGAGGAAAAATTTGCGGTTCTGCAAAGAGCACGGGTGACAATTGTGGGACTTGGCGCAGTTGGCGGCTATGCCTGCGAAGGGCTGGCACGGGCAGGTGTGGGACAGCTCCGGCTGGTGGATTTTGACACCATCCAGACCTCAAATATCAACCGGCAGATCCTGGCACTTGAAAGCAACATCGGCCGGGCAAAAGTTGAGGCTGCCAGGCTGCGGATAAAACAGATCAATCCCGATTGTCAGGTGGAGGCCCTGGAGATATTTGCCGGGGAAGACACTCTGGATAACATCCTGACTCCAGAGCCTGATGTCATCATTGATGCCATCGACTCCCTCAATCCCAAGATTCAGCTCCTGGTGGGAGCACACAGCCGGGGAATTGCCACATTCTCATCCATGGGAGCAGCACTGAGAACAGATCCGTTACAGGTAAGAAGCGGGGATATCATGTCATCACACCGCTGTCCACTGGCAAAGCATGTCCGCAACCGTCTGCGTCGCCATGGAATTGAAGGGGGAATACAGTGTGTCTACTCGACAGAGGCTGTCACCTTTACCTACACGGGACCCGAAGAGAATGACGAGATGGCAAATCCCTATGAAAAACGGGGCAGAAAACGAAACGTACTGGGCTCACTGCCGACCCTTACCGGAATATTCGGGCTCACCCTGGCCAATATGGTGATCCTGCACCTGACAGAGGCCCCGGAGTCATCCGGGCAGCAGCTCAGCACTCGTTCTTGATCAGATAATCCAGAACCATCTCTTCCATGATCTCCAGCTGATCACGCCCGGTTTCATGGGTGATGATCCATGAGCAGCGCTGGTAGGCACGGTAAAGATCCCTGGGGATCTTCAGTTTCAGCTCCACCAGATCAGCTTCCATGGCCGTCCCTTTTTCTTTCTCTGCAGTCATTGTTCAGGAGTGTTTCTGATGGAAGGCCACAGCCTCCCGGTAACTGATCCCGGTGCCGCCGAAGATATCAAGCGCACTGCCTACGGTTGCATGAAGACGGCCCCGGCCAAGCTCGCGGATGAGCTCCATGTCACCAAGATCTTTTATGCCGCCTGCATAGGTTGTTGGAATGGGACTCCAGCGCGCAAGTCGTTTCACCAGCTCTGTCTCAATGCCGCTGCACTGCCCCTCCACATCAGCTGCATGGACAAGAAACTCATCACAGAGCTCTGCAAATTCCTCAAGGACCTCGGCGCTGATAACAACATCGGTGAACTTCTGCCAGCGGTCGGTGACAATACAGTAGTCATCTCCCCTGCGGCGACAGCTGAGATCCAGCACCAGGTTTTCCTTCCCCACGGCAGAAACCAGCTTGCGGAGACGCCCGTGATCGATCCGGCCGTCCGAAAAGACATAAGAGGTAACAATCACATGGGAGGCACCGCACTCCAGCCACTCCCTGCCGTTCTCAGCAGTTATCCCGCCGCCGATCTGCATTCCGCCGGGCCACGCAGCAAGTGCCTCAGCTGCGGCTTCATCATTTCCCGGCCCGAGCTTGATGATGTGACCTCCTCTGAGATCATCACGACGATACAGATCAGCAAACCATGAGGATGGATGACTTGCCGTAAAATTGGTCTGCAGCCCTTCCGGGTCATTCTCTTTGAGAGTTGAGCCGACGATCTGCTTCACCTCTCCATTATGGAGATCTATACAGGGACGAAATTGCATTATGGCACTCCGGTGCTTCCCGCTGCATGCGGAAAAATCACAAAAAAAGGCGGGTAATTCCCGATCCGGAAATACCCGCCTTGCTACCCACTACACGCTACAATAGAGCACTTAAATCTCAGTAATCAGACCTTCTTAATCAGCATGGTTGCGGGATCAAGAACAAGAGATTTACCTGCATCCACGGAACAGGCCTCGGTGCATTTCAGGGTTTTCAATCTGAGATCATTCTCTTCCGGAGAGATAAGAAGTACAGTATCAAACACTTCGTCAAGCTCATGACATGGTGCAGGAACGCCGTTGGCGCTCACACGGTCATCGTCACGATGGCTGACAGCAGAAAACCAGATCATCTTCAGATCGTTCTTCTCCATGAAGGCCTTCAGCTCACCAAGGGCGGAGGCACTGTCAGCTCCGGTGAAGTCAAAACCATCAATGACCAGACAGTCAGCTTTAAAGATGCCCTGCTGCGAGAGATCTTCCATCCGCTCTTCAAGGGTGGCAGGGCTGAAGCTGTTCTCTTTAAAGGTCATGATCATGCGTTTTTTCATGACCTCGTCGACCACCTGGCGAAAATTATCAACCTTCCTCTCTTCGTTCATCAGAGTGAGGATATCGTCATACCAGGTTCTGGTCTTGTCCACACCTTCACCAATGGCGACATGCAGAACATTGTTGTCACGGAGCAGGGAATCCATGGCAATCTGAACAAGAATTGCTGTTTTCCCAAGACCGGCACGAGCCATAACCAGACCGACACGACGGCCGTTATTACCATCTTCTTTCTCCAGGCCCAGGGCCTGTAACGGATTGTTTGCTACCAGGTCTTCTTTTCCCATGGTAATACCTCTTTTATATAGTCATTTGCGGTGGCCGTCCAAGCCACCTTGACAGACAGGAGCACTGTCCGAAACAAAATTTATTGTACCTTATTCAAAAAAGAAAACTCTACTTTTCTTTTTTCTCATCCTGATATTTCTTCACCAGCTCTTCACTGACACTCTTTGGAACAGGCTTGAAGCTTGCGAACTCCATGGTGAACTCCGCCTTTCCCTGGGTAAGGGAGCGCAGTGTTGTGGAGTAACCAAACATCTCGGAAAGAGGTACTTCAGCCTCAACCACTGTGTAGTTTCCTTCTTCAGTCGTTCCAATGATCATGCCGCGACGCTGATTGATACTTCCCATGACAGCACCCTGGAACTCGGAAGGACCCTCCACGGCAACTTTCATAATGGGTTCCATGATGGTGGGTTTCGCCTTCATGTACCCTTCTTTGAATGCGCCGACAGCAGCAAGCTGGAAGGCAACATCGGATGAATCCACCGCATGAAAAGCACCGTCATTGATAACACAGCGGACACCGGTGACGGGAGAACCGCACAGGGTACCTTTCTTCAGACTCTTCTGGAAACCTTTGTCACAGGAGCTGATAAACTCACGGGGAATGGCACCACCGACAATCTTGTCTTCAAATTCGTACTCACCCTCTTCAAGAGGCTCCATGTAACCTGCCACACGACCAAACTGACCGGAACCACCGGTCTGTTTTTTGTGGGTGTAGTTAAAATCGGCACGCTGGGTGATGGTCTCGCGATAGGCAACCTGCGGGGCACCAACTTCAACCTCTGCACCATACTCACGCTTCATGCGCTCGATGTACACCTCAAGATGGAGCTCGCCCATTCCTGAAATAATGGTCTCACCGGTCTCATGATCTACAAAGGTCTTGAAAGTAGGATCTTCCTTGGTGAAACGATTCAGCGCCTTGGACATGTTCACCTGGGCCTTGTTGTCACTTGGAATAACGGCAAGTGAGATAACAGGCTCGGGGATGTGCATGGAGCTCATGGAACAGGTGATCTTGCCATCGGTGAAGGTATCACCTGATGCACAGTCAACACCGAAGAGGGCAACGATATCACCGGCACCGCAGGAATCAATCTCCTCCATCTCATCGGAGTGCATGCGAACCAGACGACCGACTTTCACCTTCTTGCCGGTACGGGTATTGTAGACAGTGTCACCCTTGTTCAAGGTACCCTGGTAGGTACGGACATAGGTGAGCTGACCATATCTGCCATCCTCAAGTTTAAAGGCAAGCATGATGAGCGGATCATTCGAGTCGTTGCTTACCGGAAACTCCTCTTCATCTTTTTCAAGATCAAGACCAAGATTCTCAACATCGGTGGGACAGGGAAGATAGTACTGAACAGCATCAAGGAGTGGCTGTACAGCCTTGTTCTTATAGGCGGAACCGATGAACACCGGAGAAAACTCCAGGGCAAGGGTTCCGGCACGGACAGCATCTTTCACCATATCGGTGGTGATCTCTGTCTCTTCAAGCATGGCCTCCATCAGATCATCGGAGAACATGGAAACCGCATCAAGCAGTTCCTCACGTTTCTCATCTGCAGCGTCCTGAAGCTCTGCGGGAATCTCTTCCTCACGGATGATCTCACCATTTTCTCCATCAAAGTACAGAGCCTTCATGGTAACAAGATCAACCACACCTTCCAGGTCGCTTTCAAGACCAATGGGAAGCTGCAGCATGTGGGCGTTCAGACCAAGTTTGTCCTGAAGCTGTTCGGTTACACGCTCAGGATTGGCACCGGTACGATCACACTTGTTGATAAAGGAGATACGGGGAACATTATAACGGTCCATCTGCCTGTTTACGGTGATGGACTGCGACTGCACGCCACCAACGGAACAGAGGATAAGTACAGCGCCGTCAAGCACCCGGAGGGCACGCTCAACTTCCACTGTGAAATCCACATGGCCGGGAGTATCAATGATATTGATATCAATTCCCTTCCAGTTACAGTAGGTGGCGGCCGACTGAATGGTGATACCACGCTCTCTCTCAAGTTCCATGGAATCCATTTTTGCACCGACTCCATCTTTTCCACGAACATCATGGATTGCATGGATCCTGTCGGTATAAAACAGGATGCGCTCGGTCAAGGTTGTTTTCCCTGAGTCAATATGGGCACTGATCCCGATATTTCGCACATTGCTTAAATCTACACTCATGTCTGCTACCCTCTACCAGATTCTTCCTGCCGGAAAACCGGCTCAGTCCACCCAAAGCGGACTTAATATGAAATAAAAAAATAAGGAGCCACAGCACTCTGCAACTCCTTACTCAACAATTTAGCCAATCGAAACCACCCGCCACCCTGCCCCAGACCCGTCAGAAAAAAAAACAGGTTGAAAGAAAATGTTCGTCCCCGGACAGCAGCAAGCCACGGACAGAGACGACAATCGGCAAAGCACTAAAAAATCAGGATATTAGGTACTTCGAAATTCCTTACCAGATTATTCAAGGCAAGAAAAACCATAAATAATACTCTATTTAACCCTGCAAGGGAAGACTTTTTTTCTTTTTCCCGATCCATTTCCCTTTTCGCAACTCCCCGGCGGGGAGATTTACAGTGAGTTTCTTGATTTTTTCCCTGTTCTCCCGTAATCTTAAGACCTGAATCCATGAACGTTCGCTGGTGACGAAGCCTGTCTCATCAGGACGTCTGGAGAGGCGTCGACAAAAGACATCCCTCCCCTTATCATCAGATTTTCGTCAGGGCTTCAGACACGAGAGAAAAGAAACAAATCCCCCCAGCCGGAGATGAGTGAACCACATGCAAGACATTCTAACCATCTGCAACTACTGCGGCTGTGGCTGCGGTGTGTACCTGTCCGTGGATAATGACCAGGTCGTCGGCTCATATCCAAGCAAAAACCACCCCATCAGCCGCGGCAACCTCTGCTCCAAAGGATGGCAGCTTCATGAATTCATCCATTCGGACAAAAGGCTCAGCAGCCCGCTGCTGCGGAAAAACGGCAGCCTGCAGGAAGTCAGCTGGGACGAGGCCCTTGACTTCACCGCCGCAGCACTCATGACTGCAAAACAGCAGTACGGCCCCGACAGCATCGGAGTCCTCTCTTCCGCCAAATGCAGCAATGAAGAAAACTATCTCCTCCAGAAACTGACCAGGGCGGGACTCGGCACCAACAACATCGACCACTGCGCACGGCTCTGACACTCATCCACCGTGGTAGGTCTTGCCACGAGTTTCGGATCCGGTGCCATGACAAACTCCATCGCCGAGCTTGAAGAGGCTGATGTTCTTCTTATCACCGGTTCCAACACCACTGAAACCCATCCTCAAATAGGGCGTAACATACTCAGAGCCGTGGACCGGGGTGCCAAACTCCTGGTCATTGATCCCCGCAGAACGGACATTGCCAGACAGGCGCATATCCACCTGGCCCTGCGGCCCGGAACCGACATTGCACTCATCAACGCCATGATGCGGGTGATCCTGGATGAAAATCTGGCTGACGATCTCTTTATCTCCATGCGCACTGAAAATTTTATTCAGCTGCGCGATTATCTCCATCGTCTGGATCTGGCAGAGCTTGCCGCAATCACGGAAATAGACATCAATACCATCCGTGAGGCGGCATGTATCTACGCCAGAAGCAGCAAGTCCGTCATCTGCTACTGTCTCGGCGTCACCCAGCACACCTGCGGCACCGACAATGTCCAGGCAGTGGCCAACCTTGCCATGCTCACCGGCAACGTGGAGAAAAAACACAGCGGTGTTGACCCCCTGCGCGGCCAGAACAATGTCCAGGGTGCCTGTGACATGGCCGCACTCCCCGCAGTACTCCCGGGATACCAGAGTCTTGAGGATATGAGCATCCGCGCCAGGTTTGAGGCGGTGTGGCAGCGTCCCCTCCCTGAAAATGCCGGAAAGAGTCTCACCGAGATGACACACGCCGGAAAAGACGGCCCCATCAGGGCCATGTTTATCATGGGAGAAAACCCGGCTCTGAGCGATCCCCACCTGCACCGTGTCGAGGAGACCCTGGAGCAGCTCGATTTTCTGGCGGTCTCCGACATTTTTCTCACCGCAACGGCAAAACTGGCCCACGTGGTCTTCCCTGCCGCCTCCTTCGCTGAAAAAGGCGGTACCATCACCAATTCGGAACGCAGGGTGCAGCTCTGCCGCCGCGCCATCCCGCCCATCCACGACTGCCGCCCGGACAGTGAGATCATCATGGAACTCGGCCGCCGCATGGGATGCCCCGGTATGGACTTTGATTCAGATGCCGAGATCATGGAAGAGATAAGCCTGCTTACCCCCATTTACGGGGGCATGCACTACGACCGGCTGGCAGAAAACCATGGCCTGCAATGGCCCTGCCCGGACCGCAGCCACCCCGGCACAGAATTTCTCCACAAGTATTACTTTGCCAGGGGCAAGGGGCAGTTCACCATTACCAGGCACCAGGAACCCTACGAAAAAGCAGCTGAAAAATATCCTTTCACTCTGGTCACCGGACGCGGCTCCTACCATCATTACCACACCGCAACCATGACCCGAAATTCCAGACGGCTGGTCCGTGAATACCCGCAGGCAAAACTGGAAATACACAAAGATGACTGCAGGCGTCTCAATATCGCAGACGGGGAGATGGTGGAGCTGCACTCCAAACGGGGGATCGTCCGGATTTCCGCCCAGATAACCGACAGGGTAAAACCGGGCACCGTCTTCTCCTCCTTTCACTTCTTCGAGGTCCCCATCAATCAGCTCACCGTTTCCGCCATGGACCCCAAATCAAAATGCCCGGAGTTCAAAGTCTGCTCCGCCGCCATAAAGAAGGTGAACCATGATTGATCTCAAAGAGCTGATACTCCCCAAGGACAACCTCATCCCGCTGCTGCGAAAACTCAGCAAAGACGCCCGGCTGGTCGCACCGGTGAAGAATGACCACGGCGACACCCTGTTCACTGCAATCAGTGACCTTGACACAACAGAGATCGACCTTGCAAATCAGCCTCAGGCCTCGTTGAAACCCTTTTTCCTTCCCCAGCAGGAAACCCTGGCCCACTACCAGATCAGCGGAGATACGTATCAGTTTACCGCCCCGAAGGCAGCAGAAGACACCATCTTCTTCGGCGTCCGCTCCTGCGACCTCACGGCCCTGCTCTACATGGATCTCATCTTTTCAAAACCCGCTAAAGATACCAGCTATTACGACCGGCGCAGCCACTCACTCATCATCACCCTCGGCTGCAACCAGCCCTTTGCCAACTGCTTCTGTGAGGCAACCAACAGCGGACCCTACCTCGAATATGGCTACGGCCTGCAGTTCATTGATCTCGGTGATCGCTACTACGTTTCAGCAGGACGGGGAAAGGGGGCGGACCTTCTGAAGAAATGGGGCTATTTCTTTTGTGAAGTCCAGGAAGAGGACCAGAGGATACGCTACCAGCTCTTCCTGGAGGCCCGGGGACAGTTCAACCGAAACATTCAGCTTGCCCACGCCTGTCACAAGCTCCAGAAGGAAGAAGTCCCCGAAGAGATATGGGAACAGCTTGCCGAACGCTGCTATGACTGCGGCGGCTGCGCATACGTCTGCCCCACCTGCACCTGTTTCTCCGTGGATGACAAGCCTCAAAGCAGAGATTCCGGCATAAGGGTCAGAAGCTGGGACGCCTGTACCAGTGGCGGTTTCACCCGCATGGCCGGTGGCCACAATCCGGTGGACAGAAGCAGACATGCCCTGAAAAGACGCTTCCTCCATAAACTTAAATATGATTTTGCAAGCCACGGCAAGGCATCCTGTACAGGATGCGGCCGCTGCGTCGATATCTGTTTTGGCGGAGTGGATATCACACGCTTTATTGATCTCTTAACCAGGCAGGAGAACCCATGAACAAAACATTTATCCCTGCCCGGGCCATTATCCGGGAGATCATCCGGGAGAATGATCAGATCTCAACATTCCGGCTGGAACTCATCGACAAGACAAAACCCTTCAGTTTTCTTCCGGGTCAGTTTCTCATGGTCTCCGTACCCCACTGCGGCGAGGCAGCCATTTCCATTTCATCTTCACCCGATGCCCTGCCGCTCATCGATCTCTCCATCAGACGTGCCGGAGAGCTCACGACAGCCATCCACTCCATGGAAAAAGGTGCCCGGCTGGGTCTGCGCGGTCCCTTTGGCAAAGCCTTCCCGGTGGAGAAATTTTCCGGCCGCGACCTCCTCTTCGTGGCGGGCGGCATCGGACTTGCCCCCTTGAAAAGTGTCATTGACCACTGCCTTTTCCAGAGTGGTCTGGACGATGATGCGGTGTCCGGCATACGCCTGCTCTACGGCAGCAGGAGCCCGTCGGATATTGCCTTTACAGGGACCATCGGACTGTGGCGGGAACAGGGCATTGACGTCCGCCTGACAGTGGATGAAAAAGATGAGCACTGGACAGATCATGTGGGGCTGGTCACTGAGCTCCTTGAAGATATCACCCTGGACAGCAACAGCATATCCCTGATCTGCGGTCCCCCCGTGATGATCCGGTCTGTCATTGCAAAACTCACGGAAATGGGTTGTGATGACACAAACATATTCACCACTCTGGAACGCCACATGAAGTGCGGCATGGGACTGTGCGGCCACTGCCATCTTGACGGCAGACTGGTCTGTCTCGATGGTCCGGTATTTAGTGTGAGCGAGTTAAACACAATGGATGTAATGGAGCTTTCCCGATGAACGATACCCTCTCAACCTGCAGTGTCACCTTTGCCCCGGCAGAGAGAACTGTCACGGTGAAAAAAAACAGCAGCCTTATCCAGGCGGCACGCAAAGCCGGACTCCACATCAACGCCTCCTGCGGCGGAGCCGGGGTCTGCGGCAAGTGCAGAATCATTGTGGAAGAGGGCCGGGTACACGGCGGAGAAAGCGAAAAACTCAGCCCGAAAGATTTTGAACGCGGCTACAGACAGGCATGCACCACAGAGATCATTGAAGACGTCACTGTCAGGATTCCTGAAGAATCTGGACGCCAGAAGGGAGGACTCGACACGGACATCCCCCCGCGACACCGCGCCCGGATGCATGTCTTCAACATAGATGACCTCAAAAAAGAAGGTCTTTTCGATCCACCCGTTGAAAAGCTGCGCCTTGAGCTTATACCGCCCACCGCAACCGACAACCGGGCAGATGTGGGCCGTCTTATCCAGGGACTGGCCGACCAGCACAACAAGCATCGCCTGGTCACAGACCTTCCGGTACTGCGAAAGATCCGCCGCGCCCTGCGGGAAAAAGATTTTCTGGTCACTGTAACCCTGGAACTCCCCGTCAACAACAGATCAAAATGCCACCTCCTCAATATCCAGCCGGGCAGATGGGATCATCGAAACTTCGGCCTGGCAGTTGATATCGGGACCACCACCATCTACGGGGTTCTCATCGATCTCCACAGCGGCAAGGTACTGGCAAAGGCATCCTGCTACAATCCGCAGATGAGTTACGGGGAAGACGTCATTGCACGAATCATATACGCCGAAAAGCCCAAAGGACTGGCCATGATGCAGGAACTGGTGGTGGACGCCATCAACTCCCTCATCAGCGACATGCTCAAGCAGGCACGTCTGCCCGATGACGACAAGAGCAGTCCCATCGACCGGGATGAGATCAACTCCATCACCATTGCCGGAAACACCACCATGACTCACCTCTTCCTGCGGCTGGAACCCGACAATATCAGACGCTCACCCTATGTGCCGGTTTCCACCTTCTTCCCTCCCATGCCGGCGCCAGACCTTGGCCTGGAGCTGAAAAGACACTGTGTCGCCCTTCTCTATCCCGCTATCTCAAGCTATGTGGGCGGAGACATAGTGGCCGGAGTCATGGGTTCGGGAATGTACAGGACCGATCTCCTCACCCTTTTCATCGATGTGGGAACCAACGCCGAAATCGTCATCGGCAACAAAGAGTGGCTTGCCTGTGCCGCCTGCTCAGCGGGTCCCGCCTTTGAAGGCGGAGGAATCACCCATGGAGTGCGCGCCGTGGAAGGGGCCATCAGCGATTTCAGCATAAACCCGGAAACCCTCGAACCCATGAATGTCACCGAAGGCAACAAGGCCCCCATCGGCATCTGCGGCTCAGGGCTGCTCATCATTGTGGCCACCCTTTTTGAAAACGGTGTCATCAACCCCGACGGAAAATTCAACGACCTGGACACTCCACGCATCCGGAAAGGTCGCAGCGGCATGGAATATGTCCTGGCCTGGGAAGATGAGTGCGGCACCGACCATGACATTGTTCTCAATGAGGTGGACATCGAAAATTTCATCCGTGCCAAGGCTGCAATTTTTGCAGGAGTATCCACCCTCCTTGAACAGGTGGGACTGCAGGTCAGTGACCTGGAGCAGATTATTCTCGCCGGCGGTTTCGGCTCATTCATTGACCTTGACAGTGCCATGACCGTGGGACTGCTTCCGGAAGTGGATCCGGACAAGATTATCTATGTGGGGAACGGATCGCTCATGGGCGCCTGGATGAGTGAGCTCTCCAATCATATCCGGCAGGACGTGGTGGCAGTGGTCCGAAAGATGACAAGCTTTGAACTCTCTGAAGTACCTGGTTTCAAAGATCAGTATGTGGCATCAATCTTCCTGCCGCACACCGACCTCAGCCTCTTCCCGAAGGTGGCTGAGCGCAGGACTACAGAGCAGCGCTGACCTCAGCATCCCCGTGGTTTTCCCCACAGGGCAGCAGAATAAAAAAGGTTGTGCCTTCCTGTTCACGGCTTTCCAGGTGTATGGAACAGTTCATCTCCACAAGCATTTTCTTCACAATGACCAGCCCCATACCTGTTCCTCCCGGCCGGGTTGTGAAAAAAGGCTTAAAAAGCATCTCCTGATCCTTTTCTGAGATGCCGCAGCCATTATCCTGCAGAGAAAGGCAAATCAGGGAATCAGACTTCCTGTTGACACGGATGACAATCAAAGGCTCCTCTCTGCCCTCAAGAGCCGCCAGTGCATTTGTCAGCATGTTGAGCATCACCTGCAGCAGTGCCCTGGGATCGGCAAAGACCTCCTCCGCGCCCTCCTCCACCCGTACTTCAACTTCCACCCCGGCCGTATCCAGAAGCTTGCGGTGCATACCCAGCAGGGTTTCCAGAAAATCCGGCATACTTATTATTTCCGGAACAGGACGCTCAAACATCGAAAAACTGCGCAGAGAGCGCAGGAGATATTCTATCCTGCCGATTTCATGATGCGACCGTTCAAGGAAATCAACAATGGTCTCCATTGAAAAATCATCGATTCTTTTTCTCAGCACACTGAGGGTCATCTTCAGTGAGTTCACCGGATTTCCAAGCTCATGCCTGATACCCGAGAAGATAAACCCCACATTGTCCATCAGGTTTACCGAACTGGCAATGGACTCCAGACGACGGCGTTCAGTAACATCTTTCTTCATCACCACATGCCCTTCCACAAAGCCCCCTTCACCTGTGAACGGAAGGATGGCAACCTCCTCAAGATAGGAACTGCCATTGCTTCTGAGACTGTGGATGTTCCCCCGCCATTCTTTTCCGGAAAAGACATGTTCCATCATTTCCCGGAAATTTTCGTCCTTTGCCGCCACATACCGGGCTTCATGAAACTTCCGTCCCTCAAGTTCCATGACGGGGTGACCGCTGTTTTTCTCACAGGCGGGATTGGCATAGAGTATGGTACCTTCAAGATCAATTATAAAAACAGAATCACTGCTCTGTCTGGCCACGGCAGCAAGGCGGTCCCGCTCCACGATTTCTTTTTTCAGCTGCTCGTTGCGTCTGGCAAGCTGCTTCCTGCTCAAAACAATGTCAAGCAGGTTGGCCACGCGGGCAAGGAGTATCTCTGACCGTATGGGTTTCTGGATATAATCGATTTCCCGCCCGATCATCTTCGAGTCATCAATAACCGTTTTCTCATCAAGAGCCGTTATAAATATGATCGGAATCAACAGACGTGTATTTATCTCCCTGATTCGTCGACGGACCTCATAGCCATCAATATCGGGGAGGATAATATCCAAAAGGATGAGATCGGGTTCATACTTTATGGCATAACGAACACCGTCAGCGCCGTTATTTGCTGTAATCACCCGATATCCAGCTTTTTCAAGGATGCCCTTCAACATGACACATGTCACCGGCTCATCATCCACAACAAGAACCAAACTACTGTTTTCACTCATTTTTCCAGTCCAAATGTATTTCTCAGCACACAGTGCGGCCGCTTCAATATCCCGGCCACAGGATAGACTCGAACGAGTTCAACTGTCAATGCCATTCCTAAATAAGTCATCAGAAGCTGCCGGGTATCCCCTGCAGCACTTGTCCCATTCCAGGACACATGACCTGAAACGATACAGCAAAACAGGACAGTACCACAAGAATGACAAGCAGAGACCCGCAAACCATCGGAGGAACCAGCAACTGTTTTCCAGTATATTCAACAAGATGCAAAGAATCACAAGATTTTCCCCCAGCCGGGCACACTCCTTGCTACAACACTCCGGCGAGGAAGTTCCACTGCATTTTCTGATACGGATATATGTATCTGCTGCCGGGTTTTCGTCTCGGTCTCAGATATCACACAGATAGAGAACAACCATGAGACATGTTTTGATCGTTGATGACGAGCCATCGCTTCTGCTCAGCATTGAGTCCGGTTTTGTCGACCAGCAGGAACGCTTCAAGGTGGTCACAGCGGCACACGGCAAAGAGGCGTTGAAAATACTGGAGAGACAAACCATCGACCTGGTGATCACGGACCTGCACATGCCCGTCATGGACGGCTTTGAGCTCCTTGCGACAATGAGCTCACGATTCCCGGACATCCCCAATGTGGTAATGAGCGCCTTTGGGACTCCCAAAATCGAGAACCAGCTCAAGTCACTGGGGACCTATCAGTTCCTTGACAAACCCCTTGATTTTGATGCCCTGGAGCAATGCATCATCTCAGCGCTTGACACCCTGGATGAACAGAAGGGAAGCATCACAGGACTCTCACTCTCCAATTTCATGCAGCTCATAGAGGCGGAGCAAAAAACCTGTACCCTCCACGTCTACAACAAATCAGCGCACAAAGGCATTCTCCATTTCTCGGAAGGAAAAATCCTCGATGCGAGCACCGGGACACTCACCGCGGAAGAGGCCGTCATTGAAATGGTTACATGGGACAGTGTCAGGATTTCCATCCATAAGCTTGCCACGGATCCCAAAGAGGTACATATCACATCGGAGCTCATGCTCCTGCTCATGGAAGGCGCACGACTAAAAGATGAAACAAAGGCCTCCATCTCTTCATTTGAAGAGATCATAAAAGGCTTTGACGAATTGGAGTCCGAGACAGAACAGGAATCCGAAACCACAAACAGAGGAGTTTTTATGGCCGGTTTAAAGGAATTACTCAAAGAGATGGCAGATGAGATGGATGGCGTACTCTCCATTCAGGTAACGGGAATGGATGGTATCACCATAGCGGTCCACAATCCGACAGGAGCTGACGTGGATGCATTTTCGGCAAAATTCGCCATGGTTATGAAACTCATCGACAAATCGGTTGAGGCACTGAACAACCTGGGAGACTTTGAAGAGAACCTTGTTCAGGCCCAGAACGCCTGGATACTCACCCGATTCATTGGAAAAGAATACTACGTCGGCATTGCCGTCAGTCGTGACGGAACCCTTGGCAATGTAAGACTGGTTGCCGGAAAATACCAGGAAAGACTGCGCAAGGCTTTATAAAATCCACCCCACTATTCACCCAGTAAACCACCCATTACAGGAGAGCCCGGAATGGCAACAGAGGAACAGAAGAAACAGAATATTATACGTCTCATGACTCTCATGATCAGCGGAATGGCGAAAGCCCTCTACGACCTGTTTGGTGAAACTGCATTCGCCACCATGAGTGAAGTCGGAAAAACCACCCTGACAATCATGGAAAATGAGATGGGACTCGAAATCGATGGTGAGGACCCCAGGGATGTGCTCACGGAAATCGGCCGTATTTTCACGGATGAGATGGGATTTATCGAATCATTTTCCACCAGCCAGGAGAACAATGTCCTCACCCTCACAGTCAACCACTGTCAGGGCTGGAACCTGACACAATCGATTCTCAAGACCGGTGTGGAAATCCCCTTCACCTGTCCCATAATGAACGTCTGTCAGGCGGCACTGAGCCGGATGGGACACCCGGTTCAGAAAACGATCTCACCAATACCGGAAACACGGGGGTCAAATATTCAGTTTACCCTGATTGACTTACAGTAACTCTGCCATCCGATACAATCAGAACCCGGTCTCCTGGTCCATGGAAAACACCCCGCTATTCTCTCCGCGAGCTGATTCTCTTTCCGTCACGGAAGCCAGGTATTATCAGGACCTGCTCTATCGGACAATAAAAATAGGAACAGAACTGGAGTTTGCACTCCCGAGAGGCGTGCTCCGGGAGGAGTTTCAACATAAAATTGAAGCCCTCCTGGAACCCTCACGTGACATGAAACAGCTGGGCAGGCTGGGGGTTTTCAATGTCATCAAGGAACACTGCGGCATTGAAATCCTGATCACCGGCCGTCACCCGCACTGGAGCACTCTGGTTGATCAGTACCGCCGGATCATTGTGCCCCTGTTAAGGCATAAAATCCGCATGCGTCCCACCTGCGGCTTTCACTTCCACCTGCTTCAGGCGGAAACGGCAGAACATATTCCAGAGATCATTCTGGCCAATTTCTGGAACATGTCACGACTGTTTGCACCGGCCTTGAAATTTCTCACCAGCGGCGGAAAGACCCGGGATGCGCTGTGTCGCAGACGTCAACATAACGCCCATCAGGAGTTCATCAGACTCTGCCCCACAAGGATGTCAATGCCTGAAATCCGGGACAGCCTGAGGAAGAGCCTTGACGTGCCGGAGCACCAGAACTTCTTTAATCTTGAGCACATGGAGTTCCATGAAGACGGGAGCATCAGCAATCTGCACATAGAGCTGCGTTTTCCCGACGGTGACCTCTGCCCTCTTTCAATCACGGCCAAAACATTTCTCTTTCTCACCATGCTCTTAAAGGCTGTGGAAATTTCAAAATTTGGTCTTCTGGATGTGGAAAATCACCCGGACTGGAAGAGAAACGGGGAACTGCTTGACATGATATCAAACAATAACGGGAAACTGGCATCAAGTGACACATCTGCTGTTTCCGATGAAATTCTTGATGAATTCAGGCGCAGCAGCAGGTCGTTACTGCAATTTCTCAAATCCATATTCCTCACCCTGGATACTCCCGGTGAGGTTATTTTACAGGACCTTGCAGAAAATCCGGTCTCCCTGCGTCGTATCAACGAGAGGAGCTGGGCCGAAATCAATAAAGAACTGGCCGGCCTCATCCCGGCTTCGCGTGACCCTGACAACAGAGATTACGAACTGATGAAAATCATCGAACTCGGCCTGATAACAGCTATACGGGACGAAGAGGGCTGGTACAGAAAGGTCGCGGAAACAATGCAGCTCAGTGCGGCAAAAGTCAGACAACTCCTCCGGTTTCACACAGACAGAACTCCGGTCTGGAACAGTGAAATCGGTGCAGTGGTCTTCTCGAGGTAAGCAGATGTGTGGAATAACGGGAATACTCCTGGCAGATTCAGCAACACGGGATATCGGCAAGATACAGGATCTTTTCACTGCCAACCTCGTTGCCAATGAGATCCGGGGGAAAGATGCGGCAGGAATACTCATTGTCCAGAATGACGGCAGCTGGTTTCTCGAAAAGGCAGCGCTGCCCGCATCTGAATTCACAAAAACCTCGGCGTACACCAGCCTGCTTTCCAGGGCGGACAGAAACACGGTGCTCCTCCTGGGACACACCAGAAACCCCACAAAAGGCTCTCCCAGCGACAACAACAATAATCACCCCATAATCGTGGGGGACACCATCGGTGTACATAACGGGACCCTGTCAAACGACGATGAAATCTTTCTGCGGCACCTCAAGGCAGGAAAAGACAGCAGAATTGGAGCAGTGGACAGCGAAGCTATTTTTGCCCTCATTGACGAGATCGGCAGGAACAGTGCCATGGAACACTATTGCGACAGATTATCAAAGATGTCACAGCTGCTGCATGGTTCCTACACAACGATCTACACCCGGCCCGCAGACCCTTTTCGCCTCTACCTGCTGAAATACAACAATCCCATGTCTGTTCACTACTCCCCGGAACATCAGGGCCTGTTTTTCTCTTCGAGATATATCTTCCTCAGAAAGGCATTTGGCAGATCCGTCATCACCGAGGCCCTTCCCTCAAGGCAGGGCTTTGTTTTTGATTCAACTCTGATTACAAACCGGGGCAAACGCCCTATTCTATGCTTTCCTTTAGCTCAGCAGGATGCTATGCTTGATCAGGAACCAGCGATATGAACAGTACTCACATTCATTTCATCACCACCCCAACGCCATGAGAAAAAAACTTCGGACAATCCTTGAAAACATCGCGGCAGACCTCCCCGGATACCAGGCAGCAGCCGTGGTTGCAATTGACGACGGTCTGGCAGTTGCCGAATTCAGTAAAAGCACCAGTATTGAAACCGAAGCCGCTGCCGCCTATCTGGCATCCATCGTCAAATCAAACTCCAAGGCCATCAAGCTTCTCACCGGCAACCAGAAAACCGATGACATTCTCGTCACCACCGACCAGTCCTACTACCTGATCCGGGACCTGCAGGATCAGCCGGTTTTCATGTTCCTTATGACCAGTCGCGAAGAGTGGCTTGGAAAAGCACGATTACTCCTCCAGGAAAGTGAGCCGCAGATCATACGTATTCTGACAGAATATTTCACCATGGACGATGACTGAGTCCACGGTCCGCAACAGATACCCTCTCTGACAAGCATTCTGGATCAGATATTTTTTTCACCGCTACTCCAGCAAGATAACAGGAGGCAGTTCCCACCGCCCAAGGGCGCGGGATTTCAGCTTTCTCCCCCGGAGAGGTCCGTTACTGGAACAGACATCGTGGGAGTAACATTTTTCTTCTCACATCATTTTCTCTTTTTTCCTGAGAAGAATTAACATATAATCTCTTCATGATTAACACGACAGGTATGGACAGTTGCAAAACAACGACAAATCAAGAGGCGGCAGCCAGACATCTTCTGGTGATTGACGATGACGCCCTGTTCTGTGACGCCATCAGCAATGCAGGACTGGAAAACGATTTCACCATCCATACCGCCCACAGTGCCTCAGCGGGTCTTGCTCTCTGCCACGAGTTTAAAATGGATGTTGTGCTGCTTGACCAGCATCTTCCCGATAAAAACGGTTCAGATATCTGTCTGGCGATCCTCTCCTGCAATGACAGAACAAAGATCATCCTTGCCACTGCCTATCCCGACCTGGGAAACGCTGTTGAAGTCATCAAACTCGGTGCCTTTGACTATCTGGCCAAACCCTTTAATATTGACGAACTCTGTTTTGCCATTAATCGCGCATTCAAAGCACTGGAACTTGAACAGCTTGCAGAGGTATCCTCCTGGAAAAACAGGCAGGAAGCGGAAAAAGCCGAGTTTATAGGTTCCTCCAAAGCGGCCCAGGCCGTGCGAAATGCCGCAGCCATCGCGGCCACATCCCGGGCTCCCGTCCTCCTCACCGGCTCAACAGGAACCGGCAAGACGCTCCTGGCAAGATGCATCCACTCCCGAAGCGACCTGGCAGACAAGGTCTTCCTTTCAATAAACTGTGCCGTTCTTCCGGAAAGCCTCATAGAGGCGGAACTGTTCGGCACTGAGAAAGGAGCCTATACTGATGCCGGAAACAGCAGGAGAGGAATCTTTGAAATGGCAGAAGGAGGAACTCTCTTCCTTGATGAAATCGGGACACTGCCGCTTCAGCTGCAGGCGAAACTTCTCGGAGTTCTTGACGATGGCATGATAAAAAGGCTGGGAGGAGAAAGAAGCCTGAAGGTAAATGTACGCATAATCACTGCAACCAATGCAAATCTTGTCAAACTGGTACAGCAGGGACAGTTCAGAGAGGATCTCTTCTACAGGCTTTCGGTTCTCACCATAGAACTCCCCGCTCTCATCCAAAGAAAAAAAGACATCCCCGAGCTCTGCAGTCACTTTTTAAAAGGAAGCCGCACCGGAAATATCTGTTCTGATGAATTGAACGCCCTGGCCGCCTACCACTGGCCCGGAAATATCCGGGAACTTCGGAATATTATGGAACGGGCCTCCCTGCTTGCCGATAAAAACGGCATTTTCCCATCACAGTTTCTCAGGAACTCCCAGGCCCCTGCAGCACCCGGAAGCGATACAGAGCCGGTAAGCTCCGACCATGCCTCCCTGAAAGAGATGGAAAAAAAACACATCCTGAGCATTCTCCACAGCACAAACTTCAACAGAAGCAGGACAGCCAGAATACTTGACATCTCACGTTCCACACTGATTCGTAAAATGAAAGTTTACGAACTGGAACAATCAGACTTCGGCCTGTCCTGCTAAAAGCCCCTCAACAAAAGTCAATAAAATGACGAAGAGAACAGAGGGAGTCCCCATGCACCCCAGAACTCCGTACGCAACAACAGCCAGTTAAGCATATGGCACATAACTTGCTTTACTGTTTATCAGGAGGCACAGCAAAATGTCAGAATATCAGGTACAGAAAGGTGACACCATTGCAAGGGTCACTCAGCAATTCAACACAAACTGGAACGATCTGCGCCGTAACAACCCGGAAGCAGTGGGCCGTTCCACAAAAAACGGCAACTGGTTTTTAAAAGAAGGAGCCACCCTCAAGCTGGGCAGCAGCTCCTTTGATGAATCCCTGCAGACTGCAGGGAAGTCGTCACAGGGGAGTGCTCCCGCCGCAGCTGCCCCCATTTCCATCCCGAGAAGTCACAGCAAGATCGTCTTTCGTGATCCAGCACCCGTTCCCCCTGCCGAACCTGCGGCAAAAGAAAGCGATACCGCAGCAGCAGGAAAAGGACAACTGGTGGAGCACAGCTTGAAGGCCGGGGAGACCCTCTGGGAGCTGGCCGTACAGAAGTACCATGTCAACCTCAGCGATATCCTGGCAGACAATGACATCACCGACCCCAAAACCCTGCAGATCGGCCGGAAGATCAAAATTTATCTGCCTGAGAAAAGCGGTGAAGAAGCTGTTGTGGCCAGCTGGTACGGAAAGGATTTCCACGGAAAGCCCATGGCCAACGGAGAAATTTATGATATGAACGGCGCCACCATTGCCCACAAGGACATCCCCCTGGGCACCCGGGTGGAGTTGAAAAATACCAGCACGGGAGAGATGGTTCAGGCCGTAGTCACTGATCGCGGCCCCTA
>JAMOMO010000460.1 GCA_027067035.1 Desulfobulbaceae bacterium | reverse complement strand
TACCCCCTGGCTCCCATCCGCGGTGCGGCATTGATTGCATTTATGACAGCACTTGCCGGTACCCCCGCAGTTGCCGGATTCTTCTGGCTGCAGCCCTCAAATTTATGGGTTTTTCTGGGAATATTTTTCCCGGTTTTCTGTATTGTCTATTACCTTGTTGCCACCTGTCCGTCCCTGAAGCGTTTATGCCTGATCAACAGTGAAATGGAGGCGGAGGTGGAAAATTCTGCCATAACCGCCTTTTTTACGGAAAAACTCTACAGAACACAAAATGCCAACGGGATCCTGATCTTTATTTCACTTCTTGAGCGCCGTGCCTGGATTCTGGCTGACAGCGGTATAAACGAACGCATCCCCCAGGAAAGATGGGCTGAAATCGTGGCCATTATCACCCGGGGAATCCGTGAGAAACAACAGTGCCAGGCCCTTTGTGAGGCAATCAGAAAGGCAGGAGAGATCCTGGAAAAAGAATTCCCTGTTCAAGATGATGATATCAACGAACTGCATGACCTGATTATCCGTTGATCGTGTTTATCCACCACCGGGAAGACAGCTGCTCTTCCCATGGCTCACGACCACTTTATTTACGATACCAATGACCTCCATACCAGACAGTCCACCTTCACAGCCGGGAAGCAGACCATGGTAACCGCCGGGATTGCAATTCTCCTTGCCACAGGACTCATTGCGGCAAAGTTGTCACAGCGCATACACATGCCCTCTGTCACCGGCTATATCATTGCGGGCCTCCTCCTTGGTCCAAGCGGGTTCAACCTCATTTCAGAGCACTCCATAGGCAACAGCCTTGACCATTTCACCCGCATTGCCCTTGTACTCATCGCCTTTGGCATTGGTGAGCACATTGAGCTCAAAAAACTCAAAGAACATGCCCGGAGCCTCCTCTTTGTCGGCTTTTTCGAGACCAGCTGCGCCTTCCTCCTGGTTGCCGGGTCAGTCTTCGTACTCATAAGCTATACAAGCCTGGGCATGGAGGGATGGCAATTCAGGGAGAACCTGGCCCTCTCAATCCTGCTTGGTGCAGTGAGCGTTGCCACTGCACCTGCCGCGACACTGCTCGTGGTGCGGGAACTCAATGCCAAAGGTCCCCTCACCTCATCTCTTCTGGCCATCGTTGCCATTGATAATGGACTGGCCATCGCCATATTCGGCCTGGCGATCTCCCTCAGCCACCAGATCATCGGCCAGAGCGGTGCCCCTCTCTACATGGCCGTCGGCAGCGGACTGCTCGAAATAGTCATGTCACTGATGCTTGGCTGGATGGCCGGATTCTGCCTGGAGGTGGTCCTTGGAAAACTCGACAAAGAGGGGGAAATGCTCACGGCCGGCCTGGCAATCCTTCTCCTCTGCAGTGAGCTGGCAGTCTATCTCAATCTTTCCCCGCTTCTGGCTGGTATGGTGGCAGGATTTACGCTGGTGAACAAGGCGGAACGCGATGTTCGGGTCTTTCGCATTCTCAATAACTTTGAGCCGCCAATCTATGTGCTCTTCTTTACCCTTGCCGGAACGCACCTGAACATCACAACTCTCGGTAGTGCCGGGCTCATCGGCATGGCCTATTTTCTGGCAAGAATCGTTGGAAAAGTTATTGGTGTACAGATCGGTGCACAGTTGGGCCGGGCTCCGGATGTGGTGCGAAAGTATCTGGGCCTCTCACTGGTTCCACAGGCCGGTGTTGCCATCGGTCTTATCTTTATTATCAGTGCAGACCAGAGTCTGGCCGTGTACTCCTCAATCATCACCCCTGTAGTGCTCACAGGGGTATTTCTTTCAGAACTTGTGGGACCGCTTGCCGCAAAGTTTGCAGTCATCAGTGCCAAAGAGGCAATGCCCCTTGAGGGCAACGGAAAGGAAGAGCCGCGCTGTGACGGAATGACAGAGAAAGAGTGTGACCAGTTTATGCGGTCTGAGGCCGGGGTGAAAATCCTTCCATGGACCTGGCAGAAACTGCAGCCTCCGGAAAACCCTGAAAGCGTTGTGGTCTTTGGTGCAACCCGGCGCCACACCGTTAACGGTATCGCCCGCATTGCCACTATTTTTGCCCACTACTTCAATGCCAGTCCCATGGCTGTACTGGTCAGGGCACCTGACAAAACAGCCCCCTCAGGACATCTCTTTCAGACAGAAAGAAAAGAGGTGGAAACAATGGGATACACCCTGCTCACCGAGATTGTCCCCGATTCAAGTATCGCCTCCGGACTGGTGGCTGCAGTGGAGTATAACGATGCCAGGGCGGTTGTGTTAAGCTATCCGCTCCATGACGAGACATCTGATTTCTCAAATATCCTGGAGACGGTGGCGAGCAATGTCTCCTGTCCGGTTATTGTGGTCCAGTTCTACGGTGTGCTTCACACGGAAAAAATCCTTGTACCCATCACCGATATGGATGACCTTGTTGAGGTGTATCCTGTGGTTGCGGCCTTAAACACCGTTGGTGAGCACCAGATTCAACTGCTCTGCCTTCTCAGCTCCGGTGCCGATGAAAACGATCTTGAACTTCATAGTGAAAATATCCAGAAATGGCTGAGACAACAACCTGACCGGATAAAACTTTCCGTCAAATCAGTGGCAACAGATTCCAGGGTGAGCAGCATCAAGGAGGAGGCGGAAGAACATGACATTGTTGTCATGGGAGCCATTCGAACCCGTGGCGTGAGAAAGTTCTTCTTTGGTTCACTGGCAGACAGTCTGGCAAAAAGTCTGAAAAAACCCCTGATCGTTGTCTATGACGCAAAAAAGAGCAGTGAGTCTGAGCCGCAGGAGGCGCTCCCCCCGTCATGACACCATCACCGAGGATCAGCCTGGCTGATATCAGAGAAGAGTTGCGACAGCTCATTGCCGAACGCGCCCACCAGAAGGATGGGCACTTTCGCACTCCTTCTGGAATCGTGACCGACCACTTTGATTTCCTGAAGATCTCCCTCAAGCATCAGGGAATAAAACTTGCCGGAGATCTGGTCTACAATGAGATCAAAGAGCTGCAGATATGTGCCCTTGGCGGTCCCGGTCACCCCATTTCATCCGTGGTCTGTCGTGCCGCCTTTTTAAAAGAGATAGGGGTCTTTTACATCCGTGACTCCATGCGGAAAGATGGAAACATCACGGAACCGAAATGGATAGAATCACGGATTAAGGCCGGGGACAGGGTCGCCCTGCTCGGTGATGTCGTGGCCACCGGCAGCCAGCTCATCCGCGCCCTTGAAGAGGTCATACAGTTCGGCGCCTATATTGTTAAAATCATCGTCATCATCGACAGTGAGAATGGCAGCGGAATGAAAAAAATCCGGGATTTTGTCAAACTCAACCAGATGGATGACTGTCAGGTGACAGCCCTCTATACACGAAACGATATCCTCGGAGCACAGCCGTGAACAGTACAGACTTCCCCATCACCATCTTCTCATTCGGATATAAGTATGATCCCCCCCGGGATGTGAATTTCCTCTTTGATGTGCGCTTCCTGGACAACCCCTTCCACGACAGAGAGCTCCGCTCCTTCACCGGTCTGAATGAAAATGTTGCAGAATTTGTTTTACAGAATGATTCCGGGAAAAAGTGCCTGCAGCACCTGCTGGAGATTATCGTCTTTCATGCCAGGCAGCTCCATGGCAGCAATAAAGAGGAACTGCGGATAGGCATCGGCTGTACCGGAGGACACCATCGCTCAGTCGCTGTCACCGAAGCCCTGGCCGGACTGCTGAAACAGGAATTCCCAGCCACAAAACACTTTCACCGCGATATCAGCAAGGAAAGTCACTGACGCATTACAGCAGGGCCCATCAGAGTTTTATCACAAAATTCCTCTCCATTAAAAGAGTCGCAGGAATCGCTTTACACTCGCATTTATACTGTGATGGTGGTACCTAAGCCAGCAGGAGTTCATGATTCTTTGCCTTTCAAAGCACTCTTACACCAAACGGTCCTGACTCTGCAAAGGGTCTGTGCCATGAAACAACGCGATGGGAAACAAACAGGAAAGGATACAGTGGAGTGAACAGTATGGTTCTCCGAATGCGAAGAACCTGGTACTCCTTCTCCATGGCCTCGACTCAAGCCCGAATACAATAGAACAGCTCTGTCATGTGATCCAGGAGAACATTCCCTCAAGTTTCACAGTTGTCCCTGAGCTGCCATTTCAATGGTATCGAAGTATTGATTTACGGGAAATCAGCAGGGACATTCTTGAGCAGCTCGATGATATCGTTGATATAAGCACGTTTCAGACGATCCAGATCATCGGCCACAGCGCAGGCGGTTTGCTGGCTCAATCGATCTACCTCATTTCACGCGGTGAAACGTATTCTCTCTCGTCTGTAGCACCAGCACACATTCGACTGGTCCTGATCGCTCCTCTCAACCGTGGCTGGCAGCTCTCGCACCACCTGCCGCTCACCCACAAAATTTCCTGGAGTACCGGTTTTGTTTTTTTCCTGCTCATTGCAGGAATCGGAAAGCTTCAGGAATTTCTTCACCTCGGAAAGGCCCGGATACCATGGATAATGCAGATTCATCGCGGCTCTCCATTTCTGGTCTGGCTCCGTCTGACATGGCTGGAACAGGACGAGAACAAGCCTGTGGTGTTTCAGCTTCTGGGATCCATAGATGAAATTGTTTCCTGGCGGGACATGGTTGACAAGGTCACAGGTGAAGATTTTGTCCATCTGGAAGTTCCCTATTCCGATCACATGAGCATCATTGACTTTGAAGATGCAAGCCATGGAAAAAAGAGGGCGGAAATCTTTGCCAGGACGGTGACAATGTCCCCGGCATCAGTGAGAAAAATGCCGGAATTCATTGAACCATGGGATATTGATCCCATCGAGCAGGACAATACCGTTAAGCGCGTGGTTTTTGTCATCCACGGTATTCGGGATGAAGGCCACTGGACGCAGAAAATCGCATCCAGAGCCAGAGCAGACTACAGGGCAGCCGGCCTGAAATCACGAAAGCAGATCGCCGTTGTTACCAGCAGTTACGGCTATTTCTCCATGCTCGAATTCCTCTTATCTTTTATGCGTCTCAGCAAAATTCATTGGCTTATTGACCAATATGTCGAGGCCAGACGAATGTATCCCCAGGCAAAATTCTCCTTTATCGGGCACAGTAACGGCACCTATCTCATTGCCCAGGCCCTCTGCACGTACCCGGAAATGAAATTTGAACGTATCGCCTTTGCCGGCAGTGTTGTCTCCAGCAGGTTTGACTGGAACAGCCTCCTGTCAACAGGGCAGGTTTCACAAATTCTTAATTTCACCGCAACCAGTGACTGGGTCGTCGCCATATTTCCCAGAATTGCAGATATTCTTCCCCTCTCCTTTCTCCTTGGCGCCAACCTCGGCGGAGCAGGGATCATACCGTTTACAGAAAGAGAAGGCGTGGAAAGCAATGATTACAAAAAAGGCCGGCATGGCGCTGCTATCAAAGAGGAAAACTGGGATGCACTTGCCCGCTTTGCAGTGGGCAAAGAGCTGGAGATACCACCGGAAAATCCCGAAATAGATAACACCTATGCACAAAAACCTCTCTGGCTGTTCAGGAAATACCGGGGA
>JAMOMO010000459.1 GCA_027067035.1 Desulfobulbaceae bacterium | reverse complement strand
TTTCCCAGTTATCCACCCAGGCCTTTCTGAGTCGCGATCTTGCAAGTCTCTACGAACAGGTAAAGCTTGCCATGCAGGAAGCAAATGTGCTTTTTGTGAAGATCGTGGACCTGGAAAATACAGTTATAATGTCTGAAACCCTCTCCGAGGTGGGGGAGAAATTATCTTTTTCCATGGATACCGCAGCCGCTCCCCCTGTTCCCGGAAGGCTGGTGCTGGATGCCTCACTGCCAAAGACTGTGGAACCGGTGATGCTTGGAGACGAGGTTCTGGGGAACGTGATTCTCGGCTATTCCCACGTTGAGATACGGGCTGCTATTTCAGAACTGAAGAAAAAGATAATAACCACACTGCTCATCGGCCTCACCGGGGCCATCCTCATGGCAGCACTCATCACCGGAATGATCACCGCCCCCCTGATGAAACTTGAGGCCACTGCCGCCAAGATTGCCTCGGGAAAGTTTGATCTCGTCAGACCGGATGAAAAAAGGGACGATGAGTTCAGCCTTCTCTCCCGGACCATGTATAATATGGCAAAGCGTCTGGAGTCACTTGTCTATAATGATCCCCTGACAGGGGTCTATAACCGCCTTCTTCTGAATACCCGGCTGCGTGAGGAACTGGCCCGCAGCACCAGGTATGCCTGGCCTCTGGCCATGCTCATGGTTGATATTGATCATTTCAAGAAGATCAATGACAGCCACGGTCATCTGGCAGGTGATGAGATGCTGCTGGCCTGCACCCGGATTTTTTCAGAACATATCAGGGAGGAAGACTGTCTGGCCCGTTTCGGCGGGGAGGAATTTGTTATTCTGGCCCCGAATATGACTGCGGAAAATGCCCTTCTGCTTGCAGAGAGGATCCGCTCAGCCATTGAAAACGAAGATTTTGTTTCAAGTCAGGATAGCGGAGTGATACGCATGACAATAAGTGTAGGTATTGCCGTCTATCCGGATCATGCTCAGACTGAAAATGAGTTGCTCGGGGTTGCCGACCGGGCACTGTACAGGGCCAAGACCGAAGGAAGAAACAGGGTGGTTCTTTTTAGCGAACAGGTTTCCGCTCAGGTGGTGTGATTTTTTTCTGCCACAGAGTGGCAACATGTGCTATGGTTCCGCCATGAAAGGATGCCCGGCAGGGCAAAACCGTACAACAGGGTAAAGAGAAAAACCGGGCCGCTGTTTACAGAAAAATTGCGATAACAAAGAGATCATACTGTCTCTGGCCAAATTTTCGTCACGGATTCAGGAACGGTAAAAGAGTAGATAAAGGAGAAATAATGGCTGCTTCACAGAGAGAAACCCTCTGCAAAAAGACGCTTTCCCCTGTTCCAGTGGCAGAACTTATGGAACAGGCACGGAAGGCAGCAGAGCTGCAGACTGCGGAATATGTATCGGGAGAACGTGCGGCACTCACAGCTGAGATCAAATCACTGCTGCAGCAGGAAGATGCCGTCCTGGTTGCCCACTACTACACTTCCCCCGAGCTGCAGCAGCTTGCTGAAGAGACCGGTGGCCATGTGGCGGACTCCCTTGAAATGGCGCGTTTCGGAAGTGAGCATCCTGCGGGCACTCTGGTGGTGGCAGGCGTGCGTTTCATGGGGGAGACGGCGAAGATACTGAATCCAGAAAAGCGAATCCTGATGCCCGATGCCGAGGCCACCTGCTCCCTTGATCTGGAATGCCCCGTGGATCGTTTTACGGAATTCTGTGATGCCCATCCGGATCATACGGTTGTGGTATATGCCAACACCAGTGCCGCGGTGAAGGCCAGAGCCGACTGGGTGGTTACCTCGGGCATTGCTCTGCCCATTGTCAGGTATCTTGCGGAAAAGGGAGAAAAAATACTCTGGGCACCTGACAGGCACCTTGGCTCTTATGTCCAGGGGGCCACGGGTGTCGAGATGCTGATCTGGCCCGGCAGCTGTGTGGTCCATGAGCTGTTCAAGGCGGATGGTATCAGGGAGTTGAAGAAGAAATATCCGGATGCAGCCATTCTGGTTCACCCTGAATCACCGGCTGATATAGTGGCCATGGCAGATGTGGTTGGTTCCACCACGGCCCTTATAGGGGCCGGGAGTACGCTTGATGCAACGGAGTTTATTGTGGCCACAGAGCCAGGTATATTCTATAAGATGCAGCAGGCGGAACCGGATAAGACCTTTCTGGAGGCGCCCACCGGTGGTGCGGGGGGCAGTTGCGAGAGCTGTCTGCGCTGTCCGTGGATGGCCATGAATGGTCTGCGCAACCTTGCTGCAGCGTTGCGGGGAGGCGGAGATGAGATTCTGGTTGATGAGGACCTTCGGAAGAGGGCGCTGATTCCACTGCAGCGCATGATGGATTTTGCCAGGGGGCCGCATGCCCGGAGGAATTCCTGACGGTCTTCTCTGTGTGAAGGACAGATGCTGCGGGCACTCGACAGAAGAGCTGTTGAGTGCCCGTTTTTTGTTCTCTAGCGTGGGAAAGCGGCAGCCACTCCTCCGTCCACGGGCAGAGTCGCCCCGGTGGTGGGGGTGAGGCTTGAAGCAAAGAAGACCACCGCGTTACCCACATGATCGGCAAGGACCGCTGTTTTCAGGAGATTGCGTTCCCGGTAGTAGGCTTTCAGGCCTTCAGGGTCCAGGTTTCTGGAGCGCATCCTGTCAGGTCCGACCACATCCCAGAGCCCGGAGGATATTCCATGGTCATCGAAGATCGCATCGGCATTGATCATATTGACCCGGACATTGTAGGCAGCGAGTTCCATGGCCGCAATCTTTCCAAGCTGGTGGGCCCCTGCCTTGGATGATGAATAGGCCCCGAATGCAGCACCCGGTGCAAAGACATTCTTGGAACTGTTGATGATGATGTGGCCGGCGGCGGAACCGAGTAATGCCTGTCGTTTAAAAACCGGGATGGCTGCCTGAATGACCTGGAAGACCCCCATGGTGTTGACCTCTGTCACCTGACGGAAGGTGCTTTCGTCAAGTTCTTCCAGGGTGGCGACGTGGGCAAGACCGGCATTGGGTACCAGGATGTCCAGTCCGCCGTACTCCTCCACGATGTCTGTCATGCCCCTGTGCACCGCGTTCCTGTCCGTGACATCCATGCTGAGAGCAGTGATCCGTTCTGCGGGAAATTCAAGTCGCAACAGATCGCAGACCTTGTTGAGCCGCGTTTCGTCCAGGTCCGACAGAAAGACATGGGCACCGGCCTTGAGGAGCATTCTGCCGATGCCGCAGGCAATGGCTCCTCCACCGCCGGTGACAAGGGCGACCTGCCCGGTGAGGGGGAGCACTGAGCCTTTGCCGAGTTTGACCTGCTCAAGGCTCCAGTATTCCATGTCGAATATGTGGGCCTCCTCCAGTTCCCGATAGGGGGCAATGCAAGCACCCTTCTGTTTGGCCAGAAGGGTATGGCGCCCGATGTCTCCAGCGATTGCAGCTGCTTTTTCCGTGTGGCCGCAGCTGATCATTCCAAGTCCCGGAATAAGTATGATCCGCGGTTTTTTGTCAAGGCAGATGCGCTCCACTCCCTTGTTGTGAAGCTGTGTTGTGAAGTAGTCCATATAGGCCGTTTCATAGTCCTTCAGGCCATTTTCAATGCTGCGGCTGATTGTCTCGTCATCTTTTGCTTCAATGCTGAGCCAGAGGGGGTGATTCTTGGTGCGGATCACATGGTCAGGGGTGAGGACACCAGAGCTGTAGCGGGCCTGAGCGTCTTTTTCGCTCAGGCAGTTCAGTATCTCCTGATCCCGGTTGAGTTTGAGATAAAAGGGACGGGGAGAACCTTTTTCAGTGATGGTCAATGCGCCGCGCAGGATCGGCAGGATGGTGCCGGCGTCAGGGGCTTCACCTGCAGGCTGTGCTGCCGGTGCTGTTTTTTGAGCTGCAGCAATGTAGTCCTCGGCCAGGCTGACATAGTGGATCATTCTGCTGTAGGCCGCCTCTCCTGTTTCCCCGAAGGTGAAGATACCATGGTTGAGCAGGATGATGGCTTCCATCTCCGGCCGCTGTTCATAGAGTTCTGCAACTTTTCTGGAAAGGGGAAAGCCGGGCATGATCCAGGGAAGGATGCCGATTGTGTCGCCCAGTGCCTCTTTGAGCCGTGCTTCAGGGTCGGCCATGTTGGTGAGAGTGACAATGGCGTCAGCATGGGTATGGTCTATGAACTTGTGGGGAAGAAAGGCGTGTACCAGTGTTTCAATTGATGGATTCGGCGCACTTGAATCCAGCATGTGGGTTTTAAACTGGTTGACCATGTCTTCGTCTGTCAACTCTTCAAGGGAACGGAGACGGCGCAGGTAATTCAGGTCAAGGGCGGGAAATCCCTGCGGCTCTATTGTGGCCAGGTCCCAGCCGCTTCCCTTGATAAAGAGAACCTCGCAGCTGTCGCCGAGAAGGGTTGTGATGGAGGATTTAACCGAGGTGTTGCCGCCGCCATGGAGTACCAGGTCTTCTTCCCGGCCGATGAGCCGGGAGGTGTAGCTTCGCATTGCAAGATCCGCATTGCAGCTGTCCAGGGATTGTGCATAGAGGTCTGCGTCGTTTGCTGAGTATCTGTTCTTCATTCTCTCTGTCGTGCTGTTGGAGTTTTAGCCGCTGTAGGCGCTGATTTCGGCCATGAGAGAACCAAAGAGTTCTTCGTAGCGCGGTATTGCCTTGCGGAGGATGGTCAGAAGTTCGGGGATTTCATTGTCATTGACGACCAGGTTTGCTGAAAATGCAAGGGCCTCCAGATCGTAGAGCGTGGAGAATTCCGGGCCGATGAGAATGTAGAAAATAAATCTGCGCTTGGCCATGGACATGTCGCGCATGAAGTTATGGAAGGGGGAATCGTCAAGGGGCCCCGGCCTGAAACTGGTGTGGAGGATGACACTGGCATAGTTGACGAACTGCATCCTTTCCATGGCCTCTTCGTCTGAACCGGCAAAACTTGCCTGGTAGCCGATGCTCTCTATTGCCTTGGACACCTGGTCCCGTGCTATTCCGGGATTAATAAGGATGAGGGTCTGTGGAATGTCCTCAACAACCTCCTCCTCTTCAAAGGTCCCTTCCTTGAGCCAGCTGATGTCGGGTGCTTCCGGTGGCTTGACGGCTCCTTTTTTTGTCTTTGTCGCAGGAGCTGTATTCCTGGCGTTCAGGCTGTTGCCATCGAGCACGATGGCTTCACCACACTTGGGGCAGGGCAGACGCAGCAGCCGCCCCGGGGCCAGCTGATGGATGCCTTTTTTTATCTTGTCACTGAGTTTCAGCTTTTTATTACAGTTTTGGCATATAATAGTCATTGCAGTCCTCTTTACCAGCGGGTTTGTTCCTCTTCTTCCATGGCCAGACCGGAGAGGGTTGACGTTGCCTCTCCTCGTGATGCCTTGATGGTGTCAAGGCCTCGGGCAACTTCGTTTCTGTGGGAGCTGTAACGTATTGCAGTCTCTTCAGTGATAAGTTCAGATTCGTAGAGTTCCAGAATATGCTGATCAAAGGTGCGCATATCAATGGCTGATCCCTGCTGGATGACTTTGTAGAAAGTTCTCTCTTCGTCCTCACCATTCAAGATCAGATCTTTTACCCGTAAACTGGTGCAGAGGATCTC
>JAMOMO010000458.1 GCA_027067035.1 Desulfobulbaceae bacterium | reverse complement strand
TTACTACGTTTATCCTGACGAACACAGTCCGTCAGGATACCGGGGCGTACCTGCAGACGACGTGATCCGCATGGTGATACCAGCTCTTCACGGAAAAATCGTACTCAACACCGCCCATCACTCAAGCACCTGATTCTTTTCATAAAGGAGACTCCAAATGGGTCCTGAAAAAGAAACTGCCAATAAGCCCCAAGACCGGATCAACAAACTCAAACGTGCCTTTGCCTACAACGTCTTTTATAAGCAGGGAGTTCCCGCAAGACACGCCAGCCTCAATGATTACTATCTTGCCGTCTCCCAGACACTGCGGGATCGGATGCAGCACCTCTTTATCAACTCTGTGGAGGCACTGCTGGATAAGGAATCAAAGATTGTCTGCTACCTCTCCGCTGAGTTTCTCATGGGTCCGCATCTGCACAATAATCTTGTCAACCTTGGCCTCTTTGACGATTTCGAACAGGCGGCACGTGAAAGCGGCCTTGACCTGAAACAGATAATAGACCACGAGGAGGAACCCGGACTGGGCAATGGCGGACTGGGAAGGCTTGCTGCCTGTTACCTTGATTCCCTGGCAACACTCCAGATACCCGCCGTAGGCTATGGCATCAGATACGAATATGGCATGTTTGATCAGGAGATAGAAAACGGCTGGCAAAAGGAGAAAAGCGACCGCTGGCTCCACTCCGGAAATCCATGGGAAATCAAGAAACCAGACCTTGTCTGTGAGGTTGGCTTTGGGGGGCACACCGAAGTGTATCATGGTGAAAACCAGACCAGAAGGATGCGCTGGCGACCGGCAAGAGTGATCACCGGTGTCCCCTACGACACCCCGATACCCGGTTATAAGGTAAATAATGTCAACCTCCTTCGACTCTGGAGTGCTGAGGCCCATGCCTCCTTTGATTTCGCTGACTTCAACACGGGTGACTATTACGGCGCTGTGGAGGAGAAAGTCAATGCCGAGACCATCACCAAAGTACTCTATCCCAACGATAAGCAGTTTTCAGGGAAACAGTTACGGCTTGAGCAGCAGTTTTTCTTTGTATCCTGTTCTCTGCAGGACATGGTACGACGGCACCTGTTCACCCATGAGTCACTGGACAACTTTCAGGACAGCTTCACGGTACAGCTCAATGATACCCATCCTGCAGTGGCCGTACCCGAGCTGATGCGCCTGCTTGTAGATGAACACATGTACGACTGGGATAGTGCCTGGGAAATCACCCGCTCCACCCTCTGTTATACCAACCACACCCTTCTCCCCGAGGCCATGGAAAAATGGGAACTCAGCCTCTTTTCCTCACTGCTCCCCCGGCACCTGGAAATCATCTACGAGATCAACAGCCGCTTCCTTGATCAGGTGCGCATGAAATACCCCGGTGATGATGCCCGTATCAGCAGAATGTCCATCATCGATGAATCCGGTCCCCGGTATATCCGGATGGCGAACCTGGCCTGTATCGGCTCCAAGGCAATCAATGGTGTGGCGGCCATGCATACTGACCTGCTTCGCAGACATACTCTTCGCGACTGGAATGAGATGTTTCCCGGAAAGATTCGTAATGTGACCAACGGAGTCACCCCGCGGCGCTGGATAGCAGTGAGCAACCCGCGACTCACCAGCCTGATCACCGATGCCATCGGCGAAAAATGGCTCACCAACCTCAACGAACTCCGCGAGCTCGAAAGCCTGGCCGATGACTCATCATTCCAGGAGGCATGGCATGCGGTGAAGCTTCACAACAAACAGGATTTTTCCGCTATCATTGCACAGCAGCACATAAAGGTTGACCCCAGTTCCATGTTTGACGTGCAGGTGAAACGAATCCATGAGTACAAACGTCAGCACCTGAACGTCCTCCATATTATCACCCTCTATAATCGTATCAAAGATAATCCCGCAATTACCATGACACCGCGCGTCTTTGTCTTTGGTGGCAAAGCTGCTCCCGGGTACTTCATGGCAAAGAGGATGATAAAGTTTATCACCTCTGTGGCAAATGTGGTGAACAACGACCCCGATGTGGGAGATCGGCTCAAGGTCTTTTTCATCCCCAACTACAACGTTAAAATCGGCCACTGCGTATACCCGATGACTGATCTCTCCGAACAGATCTCCCTTGCCGGAAAAGAGGCATCCGGAACGGGAAACATGAAATTCTCCATGAACGGTGCACTCACAATAGGCACCCTGGATGGTGCCAACGTGGAAATCCGCGAAGAGGTCGGTGCTGACAATTTCTTTCTCTTCGGGCTCAATGTCGAGGAGGTGATGAGACAGCAGGCCAACGGGTACCAGCCCATGGATTACTACTACGGCAATGAGAACCTGAAGAGGGCAATCGATCTCATTTCCCAGGGACATTTCTCCCATGGTGACCGGGATCTCTTTAAACCCATTGTGGATTCCCTGCTCTACGATGACCAGTATATGCTTTTCGCAGATTACCAGTCCTACATAGACTGCCAGGACAGCGTCGCTGAAGCCTTCACTGACAAGAGCGGTTGGACCAGGCTCTCCATACTGAACGCCTGTCGCATGGGGAAATTCTCCTCTGATCGTTCCATTACGGATTACAGCCGGAAGATATGGGACGTGCAGCCCTTTCCGGTAAAACTGAAATGGAAGCAGCTTCCGGAGGACGGAATACTTTTTTCACCGGCAAGATCCTCAAAAAAATGCCTCAAAGGGACAAATGCCTATTCAGCGGCAATAGTCACAGATTAAGCGAAATGGACTCAAAAACAAAAATTCACAGCTATCCGGATCAGGACCTGCTCGTCATCGAACTTGCAGACAGAATAGCCCAACTGCTCAAAGATGGCGTTGAAAAAAATGGCAGGGCAAGCCTTGCTGTTTCCGGAGGATCCACGCCTGTACCTCTGTTTCAGCGGCTCTCGAAGGCTGAGATCCCATGGCAGGACGTCCACCTTACTCTGGTGGACGAACGCTGGGTGGACAGCAGTGACCCCGATTCAAACGAACTGCTGGTGCGGACACATCTCCTCAAAAACAGGGCGGCCGCAGCCCGGTTCACCGGAATGAAGAATGGGTCGGCAACAGCCCTTGAAGGTGAAGCCGAATGCTGCAAAGCCCTGGAAAAAATCCCCAGGCCCTTTGATGTACTCATTCTCGGACTGGGCCTGGACGGTCACACCGCATCCCTTTTCCCCGGTGCCAAAAGACTTGGACAGGCAACGGATCTGTCATCCACACAAGCATGTATTGCCATCACTCCCGCCACAGCGCCTCATGAACGGATGACCCTGCGCCTTCCCGCCATTCTGGATTCAAAACAGATATTTCTCCATATCACAGGAGAGAGAAAAAAAGAGGTACTGGATCGTGCCATGATTCCTGGTCCCTCCGAGGAACTTCCCATTCGCTACATCCTCTTCCGTCACACTCAAGCCGACGGAAGCCTGTTCAGTATATACTGGGCCAGGTAATGGAGAATCAACATGCATAAAATTGTCGCAAAAGTTACCAGCAGAATAATCGAAAGAAGCAGAAGCCATCGAGACAGCTACCTCCAGAGGGTTGATGAAGCCAGGGATGACACCGTATTCAGACACAAACTCCCCTGCTCCAACCTTGCCCACGGTCTTGCCGGCTGCAGTGAAGGATGCCGTTCTGCAATGCTTGATGACACTGTCCCCAACATTGCCATTATCTCCGCCTACAATGACATGGTATCCGCCCACCAGCCCTATGGCGGGTACCCTGAGATCCTGAAGGAGGCTGTTGCTGCGGCCGGTGCTAATGCCCAGGTTGCAGGCGGTGTTCCCGCCATGTGCGACGGAATCACCCAGGGCGAGCCGGGCATGGATATGAGTCTCATCAGTCGTGATGTTATTGCCATGGCCACGGTGATTGGACTGTCCCACAATGTCTTTGACGGAGCCATGCTTCTTGGTGTATGTGATAAAATACTGCCCGGCCTTCTCATGGGTGCGCTGCAGTTCGGCCATTTACCCATGATCCTCATTCCTGCCGGTCCAATGACATCCGGAGTTGCCAACAAGGATAAAAACATAATCAGGGAGCGCTTTGCCAAGGGTGAAATCAGCCGCAAAGAACTTCTTGCCTCCGAACTCAAAGCCTACCACAGTCCAGGAACCTGCACCTTTTACGGCACAGCAAACTCCAACCAGCTCATGGCTGAAATGCTTGGCATGCACCTTCCGGGAAGCTCCTTTGTCAATGCTGACACTGAACTTCGTACCGGTCTCACCAGAGCAGCAGCCAGGCGAATAACCGCCATGACCCATCCTGGAAACGCCTCCTTCCCGCTTGCGGAAATAATCAGTGAAAAATCTGTTGTGAATGCAATAGTCGGACTCATGGCAACCGGAGGATCAACCAATGAGACCATGCACCTCGTTGCCATTGCACGGGCTGCAGGCATTCGCATCAACTGGGATGACTTTGAGGAACTCTCAGATATAACCCCGCTGCTGGTACGCATTTACCCCAACGGTTCAGGCGACATCAACTCCTTTCAGAAGGCCGGGGGAATGGCCCTTCTCATCAAAGAACTGCTGGAAGGCGGACTGCTGCATAACGATGTCAAAACGGTTGCCGGCACAGGGCTTGAACGCTATACGGAAGCACCACAACTTGATTCCGGTAACGTCATATGGAAAAAAGGACCTGAAACAGCCTCCGACGATACCATAATCGCAGCCCTCAGTAGCCCCTTTGAGCCCCTTGGCGGGATAAAAGTTCTCTCGGGAAATCTCGGCCGGGCCATCATGAAGATCTCCGCACTGGCTGACGGAGAGAAGACCTACATAAAAGCACCTGCAATGGTGTTCAACAGCCAGCAGGAGCTCGAAGATGCCTTCACAGCAGGAAAGCTGAACAGGGATCTAGTCGCGGTTGTCCGTTTTCAGGGCCCCCGGGCCAATGGAATGCCCGAATTACATAAACTGATTACCCATCTCTCCATCACCATGGACAGAGGATACAGAGTGGGCCTTGTTACAGACGGCCGGCTGTCCGGTGCTTCCGGCAAAGTCCCCTTTGCCATTCACTGTTCTCCTGAGGCACTCACAGGCGGACTTCTCGCCAAAATCGAGGATGGTGACATCATTATCATGGATGCCCACAACAGTGTCCTCAGCCTCCAGGTGGCCCCTGAGATTCTGGCCGAGCGGAAAGCACTGCAACCCGATCTGAAGGAACACAGACGCGGTCTGGGACGACAGATATTTGCACCACTGCGTAAAAACCTGCTTGGAGCCGAGGAAGGCGGCAGCTCCATATTCACCTATGATGATGAATAAACACCTGACTGGCGACCAGAATATGCCGGCCTTCAGAAGACTCTGCTGATTCGCCGGGTTCCCGTGGAGGGTGGACCGCTTTATCTTCCACTCTGCCAGACGGGCTCGCCTGCAGTGGCTCAAAGGAAAACGCACCGTGCCTCAATTGAACACTCACGGATTCAAAGAAACAGAGACAAGCACTTAACTCATTCTGCACATGACTCCTATGAAAAACTGGAAAATTCCTGCATTAGACATTCTTCACAGCGGCCCGGTTGTCCCGGTTATTGTAATACACTCTCTTG
>JAMOMO010000457.1 GCA_027067035.1 Desulfobulbaceae bacterium | reverse complement strand
ATTGCGGCACAGCAGACAGAGAGAAAATTCGTGAGTGTAATGTGTTTCTTCATAATGGTTCTCGGTGGTTTCACCTGTAAGGGTTACCTGGTGTTATCTGTGAAGAGAGTTGTATTCCGACTGGTCTCAACCATGGTCAGGTACCCGGCTGTACAGAACAAAATCATATTCAGCGAGCATGGACAGGATGTTTCAGACTTCTTGTGAGGTTTGATGTTGGATCATTATACGATTTGTAACCGGAGAAATGCAAGGAAAGATTGAAGGGAGAAGTGATGGTGCTGCTGTTTATCGTGTTGGAATCACTTTAGATTCTTTTTGGAGAAGCCTCCTTTTTTGGTTTTCTTTTTGAGCTTTAAGTCTTCAATAAGATTCTTGAAATCAACATTGTTTTCGTGCAGTGCGACAAAACAGGTGATTACGGCGGCAATGGCGTTGGGGACATGCCCCTTTTTCTTGTATGACTGGATATTTTTATCACTCACCTTAATGAGGTTGCAGAATCCGGGTAAGGTCATTTCAATATCAAGGAGATGCTTTTTAAATTCAATAAAGGTCATGGCCGCTGAAGTACACCTCCATATGATTGTTCTGTTCCGGTCGGATAATAATGCAGCTTGAAGCCAATAATGGAACGATATTCACAAAGTTACTTGACAACGGTGACGTCATTGTATAGCTGTATAGCATATAATATAGCTTTTGGTAAGAAAAGGTTTGCTGAAAGCTTATATTCAAATTCAACTGAGTTCGGGAGGACAATATGTCGAAAAAGAAAGATAAGAAAAAGGAAAAAGAGAAAAAGAAAGACAAGAAAAAAGTCTGCAAGAAAAAAGTATGTAAGTCCAAAGAAGTAAAAAAGAGTAAAAAATGTAAGAAGAAAGATAAGAAAAAAGAGAAGAAGAAAGACAAGAAAAAATCCAAAAAGAAAAAATAGTCATCCTGAGGCTGCATCGGCCATGCTTTGTGGTCCGGTGCAGCTGAAAAAACTATTGAGCTGAACAGTTTGCGGAGGCATCCTGTCAGAATATAGTCTCTTCTGTTAAAAACAGCGCTTGGTATACCGTGGCTGTTCCAGTGTCTTTGCCGCTGCCAGGCGGGGTCATCCATTCTCCATTGCAGTCCTTCATTCCCCACCGGTCAAGTTATTGCTGCTTAAAAAATGCGAGCAGCAGTTACAGGGAGCGATCCGATTTGTAATACTCAGCTCCCTCTCAGTTCCTGCTCTCTGTTTCAATGGTTGGATTGTGGCTGTGCTTAGCTGCTGCAGTCATAATTTCTGTCATTCTGATAAGATTTGATTTGCAGCGAGAGCTGAACAGTTGGGCCTCGGGAAGCTCCCGGAGGCGATACCCGTTGTCAGGGACAAAGGGATGTTTCCGGCCCCGTAATATGGAGAGATATTGTATAAGTCACAGAAAACAGGGATAAGTAAAATGGTTTATGTACGGTTTATGTTTTTAATATTGTTATTAAATATCACTGCATGCACATCAATTCATCAATCAAAAGATGTTGCAATAGTACTGGATTCTCAGAAAGGTGAATATGTGTCTGCCATACAGTTACCGGAAAATATAATTTCACCCGATTTGTTTCAGATTACTCATGAGATGGCAATTTTGAGTGAAAATATCTATCAGGATAATATACCGGCAGCAAAGGATATGGCGGAAGGCTGCAGTGTTACGGATAAAACGCTCCCTGATCCGGAAGGATGGGAATTCATTGAATCACACCATCCTGAAAAACCTGACAAATGGTATCTTTTTGGAATGTCCGGTGGTATTAAAATAGAAACATGGAAGAAGAAAATTTCCGAATCAGAAATGATAGTTGCCATCGTCTTTAGGGGTACTGATTTCAAGGAGCTTGGGGACTGGTATTCCAACTTCAGGTGGGTGACACGGTTGAATCCGTTTATATACGACCAGTATGACCAGGCAAGAGATATTATTCCGGCAATAGTTGAAAAAATAATCAACGAATATGGTGAGGTCCGAATTGTGACAACAGGACATTCCCTTGGAGGCGGGTTGGCACAACAAGCCGGATATTCATCAGATAAAATAAATGAGATATATGCATTCTCTCCATCTTCAGTGACTGGTTACTTTAGTGTGGCAAGTGAAAAAAGAAAGATTAACAGTGATGGAATAACTATTTACCGCATATATGAAAAAGGAGAAATCCTCGGTTACCTTCGTGGGTTCATGCGGAATATCAGTCCATTAACAAGCGAGAATCCAAAAATTATTGAAGTGGGCTATAATTTCAGCCATGGCAATCCAATCAAGGAGCACTCAATGAGAAAACTGGCTTGTGGATTATATGCAACGTACAAAGAACAAAATACTCAGTAGATAGCTGCTTTTATGGCAAAGAGGGCGTGCTGTCCGGATGATTTAGAAGAGGAAATAATGAAAAACACATTTGAAATAGAGCAGATCGGGATAATTCACAGCCCCTTTAAGATAAAAGAGCAGTGTCCCATTCAGGGAGCGTTGAGACCGGAGGAGAGAGGGAAAATAGAATTGTTCGAGGAGTATGAGGAGGGGCTGGAAACAATTGAATCGTTCTCACATCTCATGGTGTTCTATATTTTTGATCAGGCAGGAGCGATCCAGCTGTCCCGACCGACATTTCTCGATGATTCCCCGCATGGTGTTTTTGCATCCCGTCATCCCTGCAGACCAAATGGTATTGGAATCTCAATAGTCAAACTTGAAAAAAGAAATAAAAATATCCTGGAGGTCAGCGAGATAGATGTGTTGGACAATACGCCTCTTATTGATATAAAACCCTATGTTCCCAGATTCGATTTCCGGAAGGGTGCCAGTAATGGCTGGGTGGAACATAAAAATGTAACTTCAAAGCCGCCGGGCCGGGAATAACAACTGAGAACAGGGTTGGCGGGGTCAGGGTCAGCAAACCGGAAATTGCGAGGGGTGCGTGTGGAAACGAACAAGTGGAATGCTGAAGATTATGCAAACAACTCATCTGCCCAGGAATCATGGGCAAATGAATTAATAGAAAAATTAGCCTTGAAGGGAGATGAGCGTCTTCTGGATATTGGCTGTGGTGACGGGAAGATAACAGCGGCAATAGCCGCAAGGTTGAAGGATGGCTATGTGCTGGGTATCGACAGATCAAAAGATATGATTGACCTTGCAAAAAGCCGGTTTGAGCGGGAGAATCTGTCATTTCAATTGGCTGATGTCAGCAGCCTGTCTGTTGACGGCAGGTTTGATCTTGTTTTTTCCAATGCGGTTCTTCACTGGGTTAAAGATCACAAAAACGTCCTTGTGCAACTGCGATCCAGTCTCCATGGCAGATCGAAAATAGTCTTTCAGATGGGGGGGTATGGAAATGCGGCAGATATTTTGAAAACAGTTAGCCGTGCAACGCAGGACAGCAAATGGAAACAATATTTCAGCTCCTTTGTTTTCCCCTATAATTTCTGCAGAGCTGAAGACTATGAAAAATGGCTTCCGCAGGCAGGCTACACGGCAAAACGTATAGAACTCATACCTAAAAACATGGTTCATGAGAACAGCGAGAGGCTGAAGGGCTGGCTGCGAACCACATGGTTTCCCTACACTGATCGACTCCCTGAGAATGAAAGAGAAAATTTCCTCACCCACATTGTTGAGCAGTATACACAAAGCCATCCTCCTGATTCACAAGGAAGAACGAGTGTGAAAATGGTGCGCCTGGAAGTGGAGGCTGTTCTGGCATCGTCCTGATTCTGTTCTGAAAACCTGCTGAAACTGTTATGCACGTTGATGGCACCTGCTTCCTGATACGAACAGCTCATGGTGAATCACTGCCTGGCGGAATTCAGGATAGCGGAACAGTCCACAGGACAATCTGATTATCCTGCAAAAGTGAGATTTACCCAGGCGGATCCCTTTCCTGCCCAACTTCCCGGAACGTCATAAATCCTTCAGGGAGAGCTCAACTCCGGCCAATCAGCATCTTGTGAACTGCTGGCATTTGTCCCTCTTGACTCCTGTTCCCGAGGCGGTCCGTCAAAAGCCTTTATGCTGGAGTCTCACCGAGATTCCTCTTCAGTCTGTTTCTGGATCATGGGCTTCTCTTTGTCTTCTGAAATCTGCTTTTCTGCAGAAGCTTCCCATTGCACTCATGAATTTTTAACTCAAAGCTAATAATCCCCTAACAAAAGAATACTAAATAGCGCCTATCAGGTTCCTGGATAGATCGAAATCACAGGGATGATGAAAGAGAGGAGTTTCAAATGGTCTGGCGAAGCAGTCAGGCAGGATTCTTGGAATGCAGAATATGAAGAGGGAAAAGTTGTCATGAACAGAATACTTATTATAGACCAGACCGAGGAGTGCAGCCAACCAATGGCGGCATTTCTTATTGAGTGCGGATATTCAGTGTCGACCGCAGAAAACGTTTTTCGGGCTGCAGGCATTCTGCATAAAGAGAAATTTGATTTGATACTCTGTTCACAGGCGTTGTTTTTTGAATCAAAGTCGCCGTTAAAAGGAATCATCCTTGATGACACCCGCCATAGTAAAATTATCCTGCTTCAGGAACAGTGGGAGGAGACGCTTGATGCTTTTGAGAGCTCCCGTATCATTGGCCAGATATTGAAGCCTGTTAATCAGGAAAAATTACTTGAAGTTATCTCAGCTCAGGTCCACACAACCGGTTTTACAGGAATGGTAAACGACATTGCCATTACGGATTATCTTCAACTCCTTGCCATGAACAAGGTCACCAAAGCCTTTGTGGTTGAAGGAGGGGCCGTTGATGGAGTGATGGTCCTGCATAAAGGGGATCTGATTTATTCAGAATATGGTGAATTTCGTGGTGACCTGGCTTTTCATGCACTGTTATCACTGGAATACGGCAGGATAGTTGATAAACAACTCAAACGCATCCCTCCCGGAAATGTCAGCAGCAGCCTGGAAAAGCTCCTCCTGGAAGCGGGGCGAAACAGGGATGAAAGCAAGGTGACTGATACGGAATCCATGGCTGATTTTTTGATTGAAGAGAGCTGTTCCGCTCCTCTGGAACACCAGGTTCTCCATTCTGAGGGTGTCTCGGATCTGCAGCAACATTTTGGAAGGGGAGGGATGCTTCTCGGATTTGCCCTTCTCGTGGTGTTGGGGACTCTGGGCGGCTTTTTATGGAATCTGTCTACTGCGACAGACAGCACCGATAATCAGTTTTCAGATATGCTTGCGACTGTCAGCGCACTCTCGTCCGAGGTATCACCTCCTGCAGGTGACAAGGCACCTGAGCCAGTGGCCATGGCAGAAACGGTGGCTACTGCACCGGGAACCGGGGGGGATACAGTTTCCCAAGGAGTCTTAACTGCCGCTATTGATTCAAAACCGACGGCAGATGTTACTCGGGAACAGAAAAAAGAAACAGTCCTCATGGAGAGTCCGGTCGAGGCAGTCACAATATTACGCCTTCATGGCTCCAATACCATCGGGAGCTCGCTGGTGGTAAATCTTGCTTCTGATTATCTTTCCAGAAGGCGTGGCGGCAGGGACATCAACGTGAGAGAAGGGCGGAAGAATGTGGAAAAAATAATAACGGC
>JAMOMO010000456.1 GCA_027067035.1 Desulfobulbaceae bacterium | reverse complement strand
GACGTGGCAACGGCAAGAAGCCAGATGGCAACGGCGGTTATGCGATAGTGAGACAGTGGTTTGGTCATATTATGCGATAGGCGGCCAAGCCGGTCTTGTAAAAAGAGGTGTCTGGATCTGTTATAACAAACAGGTGATGTTTTTTAACTCCTGCAGGAATACTTTTTCATTTTCAGAATAATCAACTGGCATTTCGATCAGGTGGACTCCCGGGGTCTCAAGACAGGTGGCCAGCACCGTGGTAAAGGCACCGTTTTCCGATATCCTGTGACCCTGCGCTCCGTAGCTTTCAGCATATTGTATGAAATCCGGGTTCCCAAAATCAAGGCCAAAATCCGGAAAGTCCATTCCCCTCTGTTTCCATTTGATCATACCATAGCCGTTGTCGCGCAGAATAATGACAACTATGTTGAGTTGAAGCCGCACTGCTGTTTCCAGCTCCTGGGAGTTCATCATGAATCCACCGTCACCGCAGACGGCGATGACCTGTTTTTCCGGATGGACAAGTTTTGCAGCCACCGCGGCGGGAAAACCTGCTCCCATGGTGGCCAGAGCATTGTCAAGCAGGAGAGAGTGTGAATGGGTGGCCTTGAAATTCCTGGCAAACCATATCTTGTACATGCCGTTATCGAGGGAGACAATGGAGTCAGGAGACACTGTTTTGCGGATATCATCCACGATATGTTGCGGCGTGTTTGGAAATCTGTTGTGTCCCTGATCCTGAAAGACATGGGCATTGATCTCTTTGCGGATTCTCCTGAAAAAGTCATTTTCCTCCAGAACCGTATCAGCCAGTGCCTCCTGGAGTGCCCTGAGGCTGTACCCGATATCTCCCAGGACCTCATGTTGCGGGAAGTAGACTTCATCGATGTCAGCTGGTGCAAAGTTGATATGGATGACTTTCATCTCTCCGTGGTTCATGAAAAACGGCGGTTTTTCCACCACATCATAACCGACATTGATGATGATATCCGCATGATCTATGGCACAGTGAAGATAGTCATGGTCCGAGAGCGCCGCCGTTCCCAGGCACCGGGGAGAGTGCTCGTCAACCACGCCTTTTCCCATCTGGGTGGTGAAGAAATAGAGCCCTGTGGCCTCTATCAGTTCGCGGGCAACGGGACAGATATGGTGTCTGTTGGCAGCTGCCCCGAAGAGGATGAGCGGGTATTTGGCCTTTTTAATTAGATCCGCAGCCTGAAGGATGGCCTCCGGGGCTGCAACGGGGTAGTGGATGGTATGCACCTCAATGGGGGCGCCGTCAATCTCTTCGGCAGCAATGTCTTCCGGAAGTTCGATGTGGACAGGCCCTGATTTGCCGTTTACAGAAATACGGAAGATATCGCGTACCAGGGCAGGGATGGTTCCTGCATTGACCACCTGTTTGGTGAATTTGGTGAGTGGCTCCATCATGCTCACCACGTCAAGGATCTGAAAACGGCCCTGCTTGCTCTTCTTGATGGGTTTTTGCCCGGTGATGAAAACCACAGGCATTCCGCCCAGCAGGCCATAGGAGACAGCTGTGACAAAGTTTGTTGCACCGGGACCAAGTGTGGCAAGGCAGACTCCGGGTTTTCCGGTGAGGCGTCCGTAGGTGGCGGCCATAAACCCTGCCGCCTGTTCGTGTCTGGTCAGGATGAGACGGATGGAAGAGCCGCGCAGGGCTTCAAGAAAGGCAAGGTTCTCCTCGCCGGGAATACCGAATATTGTTGTGACCCCTTCATTTTCCAGACATTGAATCAGCAGTTCTGCTCCGTTCATGCTTTCCTCGATAAGTAAATATATTGTGACACTGCTTTGAGTGGCCGGCGGACGAACCGCAGGGCAAAGTCGTACGGCAGAGTGAAGAAAAAACCGGACCGCCACCGCCATGAAACCGGGTAAAAGCAATATGCCATGCCGGTTGTTGCCGGATTGTCGTCACGGGTTCAGGTTATTATCATAATGATACCCATCAAAACCAGAAAGGCAAATATGATCTGCAAATAACGCTCACGTGGTATCTTTCCATAACAGATGGTTCCCAGCACAGTACCGAGCAATACAAAGGGGGCTGAGATCATAAATTGCGTAAAAACGTCAATGGTGGTCAAGCCGTTAATGGCATGGAACACGGCGATAAGATAGGAGTTGAAGAGAAAAAAACCACTCAGAGTGGCCTTGATGGTGTCTTTTTTCCAGTTATTGAGGGTCGCATAAATAATGGTGGGCGGCCCTCCGGCAGAAAAAGCTGCGCCAATGGCCCCGGACATGAACCCTGCGACATAGGACCAGGACCTGTTTAATTTCCGCGGTTGGGGCGTGCTGTACAGATTGTAGAGTGAGTAGGCAATGAGCAGTATGCCGAGGCTGCTCTGGATCAGGCCTGAGCTGACCCGTTTGAGGAGGGTTGAGCCAACGATAATTCCTGGAACTGCTGCTATGCAGAGTGGCAGGATTTTTTCCGTGTTGAGGTGGGTGCGCATTTTCAGTGAAAGGTAGGTGGTGATAACCATACTGTTTAAAATGCAGAGCGGAACAGCACTTTTGATATCAATGATCAGGCTGAGCAGAGGGATAGCCACCAGGGCTGAGCCGAAACCTGTCATTCCCTGGACAAATCCGGCAAGGAGGAAGATGATACTGATGAGTAAAGGTGTGAGCATGAATATAATTTCCTTGAACAGCAGCGCTGTAGTGTATACATTTCTATCACAAGTGATTAAAATAATCCTGAATCCGTGACGAAAATCCGGCAAAAGGTACCAGAGTGTACTTATGGTATCTTTTTTTCATCACTCTGGGTACGGCTTTTCCCTGTGGGCTGTCTGCTGGCAAACGAGACACGTTATATTGCCGGCGGGTACTCACGGATCCGGGATGATATCATATGAAACGCACAATGCCTGTTTTTCCTGTGCGGATATGAGCTATCATATACTGAGTTAACTAATTTGGAATGCAGTTTTTTTACAGCAGAGTAATTGCTGTGAGGTGTGAAAAAGAATCATGGATGTTGAGCAGAACAGTGAGGGCACAGCCCCGTTTCAGGAAGAGTGTAATACGGCGCAGTTTTTTGTTGGAGGCGGACGGGGGGCTATTCTAAATGACATAAAAACCGCTCTTCAGGAAAAGGTTGATCTGGTAACCTTGATAGGGGAAGAGGGAAGCGGTAAGACCATGCTCTGCAAGATGTTGCAGGAGCAGTGGGGAGCGGAGCACAGGGTTCTTTTTCTCCCGCAGATAGTTGAGTCATTTGAGGATGTTGTGCGGGTTGCTGCCCAGGAATGCAGGCTGCAGTACCCGGCTGATATAAACAGGGCCGATGCCAGAAAGGTATTTCTCAACCTCATTGCAACACTCAGGGCCAGGGGGGAATCTCTGCTTCTTATCTGTGATGAGGCTGAAAAAATGTATCTGGCGACCCTGGAGAGGGTGCGTAAGATTCTTGATGATGTGAATGCCGAAGGAGGTGGGCTGCAGCTTCTTTTTGCCGGTCGAAAAAGCCTCAGTGCCAATATGGAACAGCTTGCTCTCTGTGATTTCGGCCGAATAACGGAGAAGCAGTTCTTTCTTTCAGCCCTTGATGATAATGAGACCTGGAGCTACCTGAATTTTTGTGTGCAGGGGCTGCGGGGAGAAGAGAATCAGGAGGTGTTCACCAAAGAGGCCGCTGCCAAGATAGCCTCCATGGGACGCGGCAACCTGCGTCTTATAAACGTGTATGCGGATGAGTCTCTGCGTTCTTCCAATGCCGACACCTCATTTCTTGTCCTTCTTGATCATGTAAAAGATGACACGCCGGAAACGGAGATGCTCTCGCCGGGTTCAGGTATCTGGGATCGTATCCCGTTTTCTCCCAAAATCTGTATTGGCGGAGCCATAGCCCTCCTTGCCCTCATCCTGGTATCTTATCTGACAGGAGATGATGAACCGGTTCCTTCGGAACTGGTGGTAAATGAGTTGAGAACTCCTGTCTTTACCAGTGAACCGGCATTTCCGCAGAGCGATCTTGAGGATACCGGCAGGGATGAGACCGTGGTTTCTCCTGTGGAAGTGACAGAAGAAGAGCCGGAGGAACGGGTCGCGGAGCAGGAGACCGTACAGGAAGAGCTGCCGCAGGATGTGGAAGTGTCTGCGGCTGAAGGCGGAGAGGAAAATGTGGAGCCTGTTGAGGTGGAGACTCCGGTGCCTGTGGCGTCCCGGGAGGAAGAGGTTCCGTATACTCCCGTGGATATATCCCCGGTGGAGATTGTGGAGCGAAGTAGCACTGATGCTGATCGTGCCAAACCCGAGTCCCTTAAAAAGATAACAGCGGAAAAAAGTAAGCGTCTTGTCTCCACGCGGCTTGTCCCCAAACAGAAAAAAAAGCTGGCGGGGCGGTCTGCGGTTCCGGCGGCAACTGCAGTAACGGTATCTCCTGAAGATCTCCGGGATCCTGTTCTCGGGAAGTTTTTTGCTGCAGGGCAGAGCTGGCTCAATGGTGAACTCGACAGCAGTTTCAGTATTCAGCTCATGGCGCTGAAATCTGAAAAGGCTGAGGAAAACCTGAAAAGAATTCTGACCCAGCCGGACTATCAGGCGGTAGCAGATAAACTGGTGATGCTGAAGAGACCTTCGGAGCCGCCGGTATATATGGTCTTTTACGGGGTCTATCCGAGCATGGCCGCGGCACGAAATGCCCGTAACAATATGCCTATTTTCCTGCGTGATCGCCGTCCGTACCCTGTGTCGGTGCGTGGTGCAGTTGAAAAGGCGCGTGTGGAAGAATGATGTCTAAGGGCAGTACGCGCCTGCAGACATCTGTCTCTGCCGGCGTACTGTTCCTGTTTCTTTTCCCCCTCCTTATGTTTTGAAGTTCAAAAAATGCGACCTGGCTGTATTTTTTTTGTGCCAGATGATATCCTGATAAAAAATACCTCGTTACTTAGTCAGCATGCAGGCATGCGAGGACTGTCACTGCTGTTTCTGCTGCAGAATCGGGAGTGAAGCCGGTGAAAAAGGAAGCATTGTCTGCCTGAAAGACTGTTTTTTCTGAATGGATCCATGGAGGCCATCATGCTGTTGTTCTGGAAACATCTGCTGGAAAGGGTGATTAACATTGAGCGTCTTGGTGTGGACAGGAAGCTGAAGGTGTTAAGTGTTCTGTTTTTTACCGTTCTCACCATTATGATAGTGTATACCTCTTTTACTCTGTATCAGCAGAAAGGTGACGGACTTGAGATAAACATTGCAGGTCGTCAGAGGATGCTGACCCAGAAGTACAGCAAGGAATTCTTTTTTATCCAGCTGCAGAACAAAAACGGTGTGTCCGGCAATGATACCGGAATGCTTGCCAGAACGGCGGAACTCTTTAATGTGTCTCTGGCTGCATTGCAGAATGGGGGCACAACCTATAGAGATCTGGGAATGACTGATCCGGTACAGCTTTCAGCAGCAGGGAATAAGGCCGTGGGGAAGCAGCTTGAAAAGGTAGCTGTTCTGTGGGGAGAGCTGCAGGCCATGGTAGAGGCGGCAGGCGGTGGCGGGGCGGATCCGGATCTTCTGAGCGCAATTAATAAAAAGAGTGTTGCAACTCTTGCGGCCATGAACAGAGCTGTTGGTATGCTGGCTGATCGTTCAGCGGCAAAGGTGCGC
>JAMOMO010000455.1 GCA_027067035.1 Desulfobulbaceae bacterium | reverse complement strand
GAGGTGGCAGGTCTTGAAAAAGAACTCTGTGATAAGGCAGCAGGGCTCAGTAAAAAGAGAAGAAAGACGGCAGCTGCTCTGGAACGCGCCATGCAGAAGGAACTCTCTTCCCTGGCCTTTAATCAGTCCGGCCTTGAGGTGCGTTTTGCGGCCCATGATGAAACTGCAGCGGAACTGCGGCAGGGTGGCTGGGACCGGGTGGAGTTCTTTTTCTCGGCAAATCCGGGTGAGCCGCCGCGACCCCTTGTGAAGGTGGCATCTGGTGGTGAATTGTCCCGTCTCATGCTGGCATTTAAGTGTCTGCTGGCAAAAAAAGATATGGTGGAAACAGTAATTTTCGATGAGGTTGATGCGGGGATTGGCGGAGAGGCGGCAGAGGCTGTTGCCAGAAAGATTCAGGAGCTCTCCGGTCATCATCAGGTTTTTTGTATCACCCACCTTCCCCAGATAGCGGCCCGTGGCAATACCCATTTTCTGGTGGAAAAGGGAGTGGCCGACGGCAGAACCCAGTCAGGGATAGGGCTGCTGGCGCCGGAGCAGCGGGTGACGGAGCTGAGCCGGATGCTTGCCGGCGAATCGGTTACGGATCAGACCCGGGCGTGGGCTGAGGAACTTTTGAAAAAAGGCAGGATTGCAGCATGAAACAGCAGACAGCACTGGCACTTTACTCCGGCGGGCTTGATTCCATGCTTGCCGCAAAACTGGTGGCATCCCTCGGCGTTCGGGTTCTGGCCGTAAAGTTTGTTACACCTTTTTTCGACTATGACCTGTTGAAGGCCCCTGAGGCCTACTGTGATGAAGTGATGGAAAAATACGGGATTGAGGTGATTCTCAGAGATCTCAGCCACAACTACCTGGATCTGCTTCATAATCCCAATCATGGTTTCGGGAAAAATTTTAATCCCTGTATTGACTGTAAAATTCTGATGTTTCGCACGGCACGGGAGATGATGGCTGAATATGGTGCATCCTTTCTCATCAGCGGTGAGGTGATCGGACAACGTCCCATGTCCCAGCGCCGTGATACCCTTCGGGTAATTGAACGGGATTCTGAAAATGAAGGGCTTCTGCTGCGTCCGCTGTCGGCGAAATTGATGAGCCCCACAAAGGCGGAACGTGAGGGCTGGGTGGATCGGGAAAAACTTCTTGATTTCAGTGGCCGGGGGCGCTCCCGGCAGATACAGATGGCCCATGACTACGGTATCACCGATTTCCCCACACCGGCAGGCGGCTGCATCCTGGCTGATCCCATTCTGAGTACCCGGATTGCAAAGATCTATGCGGATGAGTTTGTGATCAAGGCGGATGAAATAACGGTTACTGATATCCGGTTTCTTCTGGTGGGACGTCAGTTTCTTCTTCCCGGTGGTTTCTGGTGTATTCTCGGGCGCAATGAAGAGGAAAACAATAAAATTGAAGCCCTTGCTGAAGAAGACGATATCCTGTTTCACATGCCGGACAGGCCGGGACCGACGGCCCTGCTCCGGAATGCCGGAAAACGTCTGGCCGGGGACTCCTCCGCCACTGAAACCCTTCAGCAGGCCGCGGATCTTGTGCTTCGTTATGGCAGGAAAGTGAAAGATGATCCGGGTGAAGAGGTGGAAATCACTGGAATGGCCAAAACGGAACATCTGCTCGGGCACCCCTTGAGTGAAGACTTGCGTCGTGAATGGATGATAAAGTCATAAAACAGGGCTACTTGCGTTCACCCTGTTTATCTGGTAAACGTCAGAGGCTGAATGGCGTATTCTGAATTCTGCCATACACAGGCTGATACATTGAATAAACACTATTTTATCCTCCGGGGTATGGGAAAATACTATGAAAAGAGCATTTATTACAGGTGTTACCGGGCAGGATGGTGCCTACCTGGCGGAGTTTCTGCTTGAAAAGGGGTATGAGGTACATGGCCTGAAACGGCGTGCCTCCTCGTTTAATACCGATCGGGTGGATCACCTCTACCAGGACCCCCATGAGCAGGATGTTCGTTTCAAGCTCCACTACGGTGATCTGACGGATTCAACCAATCTTATCCGGATTATCCAGGAGATTCAGCCGGATGAGATCTATAATCTGGCGGCCCAGAGTCATGTGGCAGTGTCTTTTGAGACCCCTGAATACACAGCGAACTCAGATGCTCTGGGGACCCTGCGTCTTCTTGAGGCCATCCGTATTCTCGGGCTTGAGAAAAAGACCAGGTTTTACCAGGCCTCCACCTCGGAACTCTTCGGTCAGGTGCAGGAGACCCCCCAGACTGAGAAGACTCCCTTTTATCCCCGTTCCCCTTACGCCTGTGCCAAACTCTACTCATACTGGATCTGTGTCAACTATCGTGAAGCATATGATATGTACACCTGTAACGGTATCCTCTTTAATCATGAGTCTCCTGTCAGAGGAGAGACATTTGTCACCCGTAAGATTACCCGTGCCCTTGCCCGGATCAAACTCGGTCTTCAGGAAGATATGTACCTGGGGAATCTCAGTGCCAAACGGGACTGGGGCCATGCCAGGGACTATGTGAAGATGCAGTGGCTGATGCTGCAGCAGGAAACACCTGAGGATTTTGTTATTGCAACAGGTGTTCAGCATTCCGTGCGTGACTTTGTCAACATTGCAGCATCTGAGATGGGAATGGAGATGGAATGGCAGGGAGAGGGACTGGACGAAACAGGTATTGAGAAGAAAACCGGCAAAACAATTGTGCGGGTGGATGCACGCTATTTTCGGCCCACAGAGGTTGAGACCCTGCTGGGTGATCCCTCCAATGCCAAGAACAAACTCGGCTGGGTGCCGGAAGTTACATTTGAGGAACTGGTACGGGAAATGGTTGTGGCGGACCTGAAACTTGCAGAACGTGATCAGATCGTGAGTCAGAAGGGATATCGGGCCTATAACTATTTCGAATAGGAAGTTTTCATGGAGAGTAATTCTAAGATCTATGTTGCCGGGCACCGGGGACTGGTTGGCGATGCCATCTGTCGCAGCCTGACCAAGGCCGGATTTGTCAATATCCTCAAACGTACCCATGCGGAACTTGATCTCTGTAATCAGGCGGCGGTGAGAGAGTTTTTTGCCGAAGAAAAGCCGGAGTATGTGTTTTTGTCTGCTGCAAAGGTTGGCGGTATTTACGCAAACGATACCTATCCGGCAGACTTTATTCGTGATAACATCCTGATCCAGACAAATATCATCGATGCGGCCTATCAGAACAAGGCAAGGAAGCTGTTGTTTCTCGGCTCTTCCTGCATTTATCCAAGGCTTTGCCCCCAGCCGATGAAAGAGGAACATCTGCTCACCGGGCCCCTGGAACCCACAAATGAGTGGTATGCCATAGCTAAAATCGCCGGAATCAAGATGTGTCAGGCCTACCGGAAACAGTATGGTTTTGATGCAATCAGTCTTATGCCCACCAATCTTTACGGTCCGGGGGACAACTTTGATCTGAAGAACTCCCATGTTCTGCCGGCACTTATGCTCAAATGCCATAATGCCAAGATAAACGGGGATGCCAGCATGACGGTATGGGGAACGGGCAGGGCCCTGCGGGAATTTCTCCATGTGGATGATCTGGCTGATGCCTCTGTATTTCTCATGGAGGAGTACAGTGATGCTGAAACCGTTAATGTCGGTACCGGTGCAGAGGTTTCCATAGGAGATCTTGCCCGGACTGTGGTGGATGTCGTGGGTTTTAAAGGGGATCTTGTCTTTAATACGGAAATGCCCGACGGTACCCCCCGTAAACTGCTGGACAGCAGCAAACTCAACTCGCTGGGCTGGAAGCCGCATATTCCCCTGCAGCAGGGTATTCGTGAGACCTATCAATGGTTTCTGGACAATCAGGGTAAAATAAGGGCATAATTCATAAATCCATGAGTGTTCGATGGGGCGGGATGCATTGCCGGCGGGTCTCCCACAGGGCGAGACTGTAGAACAGAGTGATGAAAACACGGGTGCTTATCTGCAGTAAATTGGATACAAGAATATATGTTATGAAAGCTCCTGCCATATTTTCATCACGGATTCAGGATAATTCTCTCAAAGTGTAGTAAAACAGAAAGGGTGGTTGTTTTTTATTCACTCTTCATAGATAGACATGGTGCAAAATGAGTAACTCATCGTCCAATATTGCTGTGATCGGCTCAGGTTACTGGGGAAAAAACCTGGTACGAAATTTTAATACCCTGAAAGCCCTCCACACCATCTGTGATACCAACCTGGCAACACTGGCACGTTTTAAGGAGCAGTACCCTGACGTGAAGACGGTTTCCGCCTACAGTGATGTCCTCACCGACCCGGACATTCATGGTATTGCCATTGCAACTCCAGCCGAGACCCATGCAACCCTTGCCCGCGAGGCACTTCTTGCCGGTAAGGATGTCTATATTGAGAAACCGCTCTGTCTCTCTGAAGAAGAGGGGGCGAAACTGAACAGTCTGGCTCAAAAGCAGAACCGTGTGCTCATGGTGGGGCATCTGCTCTGGTATCATCCGGTGGTCCTGAAATTGAAAGAGCTGGTGGATTCGGGAGAGCTTGGACGAATTCAGTACATCTACTCCAATCGCCTCAATCTTGGAAAACTTCGCAGGGAGGAGAACGTTCTCTGGTCCTTTGCGCCCCATGATATCTCTGTTATTCTGGGACTTACCGGTGAAATGCCGGAAACCATCCGGGCCCAGGGAGGAAACTACCTGCATCAGCAGATAGCAGATACCACCATGACCCTGATGAATTTTGCCAGTGGTATCAAGGCCCATATATTTGTCTCCTGGCTCCATCCGTTCAAAGAGCAGAAACTGGTGGTGGTTGGCGAAAAGCAGATGGCGGTTTTTGATGATGTGGCTCCCTGGGATGATAAACTGCTGCTCTACCCCCATTCCATCGAGTGGACTGATAATGTCCCGGTTGCCAACAAGGCGGATGCGGTACGTATTGAAGTTGAGCAGGATGAGCCCCTCAAGGCGGAGTGCGATCATTTTCTGGGCTGTATCAGGGATCGCTCGACTCCGCGTACCGATGGTGAAGAGGGCCTGCGGGTTCTGCAGGTATTAAACCGCTGTCAGGAGTCCCTTGAAAAGGAACAGAAAGTTCAGGTTGACGGTGGCGGGGACGGTGCCTACTTCTGTCACGAGTCCGCAGTGATCGATTCCGGCGTCACAGTTGGTGCTGATTCCAAGATCTGGCATTTCAGCCATATTTTACGGGGATCCAGAATCGGAAAGGGCTGTAATATCGGTCAGAACGTCGTTGTGGGTCCCAATGTGGTCATTGGTGAGCGCTGTAAAATTCAGAATAATGTCTCAGTCTATGAGGGGGTCTCCCTTGAAGAGGATGTCTTTTGTGGACCGAGCATGGTGTTTACCAATGTGATGAATCCACGGGCTGCAATTTCAAGACGGGATGAGTTTTGCAGGACCGTGGTCCGGAAAGGAGTGACATTCGGGGCCAATTCAACCATTGTTGGCGGGGTGGAGATTGGGGCATATGCCTTTATAGGAGCCGGTGCCGTGGTGGTGGATGATGTTCCTCCCTTTGCACTGATGGTTGGTAATCCAGCCCGTCAGATCGGCTGGATGAGCAAGTTTGGCAAGAAGATGGATCTGCCCCTTACCGGGGACGGGGAGTACAGCTGTCCGTTTTCCGGGGAAGAGTATGTCTTGTCTGATGGTGTGGTGCTGGCCAGAGGCTGAAAATCAGATGCAGCACGTTCTCAATATATCCTGTGATGGTGCCTTCAGGTGAAAATAATTTAAGTACACGTGGTCATGACCTGAATGGGTAAGCTCAGTCTTTTTTTTCAATCAATTTTTTCGCAGCGTCGTCTTGTGCTTTCAATGGCCAGAAGAGAGGTGAAGTCCCAGTACGTGGGCTCTTCCCTCGGGCTGGTCTGGACCGTTATCCACCCCCTGGTACTGATCTGTATCTTCTGGGTGGTCTTCAGTGTGGGATTTAAGGCACGACCTGCCACCAATGTTCCCTTTGTGGTCTGGCTCACCGCTGCAATGACCTGCTGGTTCGCATTTTCAGATATGATTTCAGGGAGTACCACGGTTGTGGTCACCCATGCAAATCTTATCAAAAAGACAGTTTTTCCCGCCCAGATACTTCCTGTGGTGAAGGTTCTCTCCTCCCTTGTTGCCCATGCCATATTTGTCGTGATTCTGATGGGACTCCTGCTTCTGCAGGGCCTGCCCGTCAGTATTTTTTATGTACAGGCCTTTTATTATCTCTTCTGTATGCTTGTCCTTGTCTTGGGTCTGGCGTGGCTGATATCGGCACTCAATGTTTTTTTAAGAGATATCGGTCAGGCAGTGGGCCTGGCCCTCCAGGTGGGCTTCTGGGGAACACCCATTTTCTGGGATATCAAAATAATGCCTGAAAAGCTGCAGCTGCTGCTGAAACTGAATCCCATGTTTTATATTGTACAGGGCTATCGCGACTCATTCTTCAACTTTGTGCCTTTCTGGGCGCATCCTGCTCAGACGCTGTATTTCTGGGGCGTGGCCCTTTCCTGTTTTATTGTGGGAGCACTGGTGTTCAATAAACTGCAACCTCAATTTTCCGATGTGTTGTGATGGCCATGGCTAGAGAAATTTCCATTGAGGCCCGTGAGCTGACAAAGACCTATAAGCTCTACGATTCCCCGGCAGATCGTCTGAAAGAGGCTTTTCATCCTTTTCGCAGGAATTATCACCGGCCCTTTGATGCCGTGAAAGGGGTAAGCTTTACCATCCATAAAGGTGAATCCTTTGGTATCATAGGCCGCAATGGCAGCGGGAAATCAACTCTGCTGCAGATGATCTGCGGCATTCTGCAGCCGACAGAGGGATCGGTTACAGTTCATGGCCGGGTTGCCGCACTCCTGGAACTCGGGGCCGGGTTTAATCCTGAATTTTCAGGGCGGGAAAATGTGTATCTGAATGGAGCCATCCTCGGGTTCTCCAGGGAAGAGATTGATGAATTGTATGATGATATTATCGCCTTTGCAGATATTGGTGACTATGTGGAACAGCCGGTTAAAACATATTCAAGTGGAATGTATGTGCGTCTTGCCTTTGCCGTACAGGCCTGTATTGAACCGGAAATCCTGGTGATTGATGAAGCATTGAGTGTCGGTGACGTGTTTTTTCAGCAGAAGTGCCTGGGGCGTATGCGGGAGCTGAAAGAGCGGGGAACCACACTGATATTTGTCTCCCATGACATGGGGGTTGTTCGGGAACTCTGTGAAAACTCTCTCTACCTGCAGAAGGGAAAGCTCATGTTCTGCGGTCCGAGTTACAAGGCGGTACAGCGTTACTACAATGAGGATCATCGGCAGGAGCCCGGACCGGGAGGAGGTGCTTCCCGGTTGCCGGATATTCCCATGACCGGAAATGAGATATGGATACAGGATCAGTCTCAGAGGCCCCGGGATGTGGATGCCGAACTGCTTTCTGTGACAATGGAAGACAGAGAAGGATTTCCCTCCATGAAGGCGGATATCGGTGACACCATTGTTTTTAAAATGTGCTACAGGGTGAATACAGCTGCGGCCCTGCACGCCTCTGTCTCAATAAAAAACAGGTTTGACAATCTTATCACCTGTAACGGCACCTACCTCAATGATCTTGAACCACTGGCACTGACGGAAGGATCTGTGGCTGTGGTTGTGTTCACGATCCGCTGTGATATGGAAGCGGGTCCCTATACGGTACACTTCAGTCTCTCCTCTCCAAGCCTCAGACCGAATCGTGCCGTGACGGTTGATGAGACCCCCTGGCTGGGACCTCTGACTGTGGAATGGGATTATGAAAATGAGAAAGCACCGTTTCTCGGGATGTTTGCACTGCCTGTGAGCTGTTCATTTGCCGGGGAGCCGGAAGAGTGATACTCTCTGCGTGTATATGTATGATGGATGAGAACTCTTCCGTCTGGGGGGGCAGATACGATGGATGATGGTATACGTGCCTTCGGCTTCACCCTGGAAAAACTGGACTGGGTTCCGGGGATTTCCCGCCTTCGCTCAAAGGCTTTTCTGACGCCGCGGCTTGGAAAGCTCCACCTCTATCCGCCAAGACCCCTCCATATTCCGGCATATTATCACAAGACACCCAGGAATCATGATAACTGTCTCTCCATCGCACTTGTCACTCCTTGCTATAACAGCGGGCCATTTCTGGAAGAAACAATGAAGAGTGTGCTTGAGCAGGGCTATCCGGAGCTGCAGTATCATGTTCAGGATGGCGGATCAGACGACGAGACGCTTTCTCTGCTCGAGAAGTATCAGGGGCAGTTGTCCTCCTGGGAATCGAGACCTGACAAGGGGCAGTCCCATGCCATCAACCTTGGATTTGCACAGGTCAGGGGTGATATCATGGCCTGGCTGAATGCGGATGATCTGCTTCTTCCTGGAACCCTGGATTATGTGAACAATTTTTTTCAGCAGAACCCGGACGTTGATGTGGTCTATGGGCATCGGGTGCTGATAGACACTGAGAATAACGAGACCGGGCGCTGGATACTTCCGCCGCACTGTCATCATACCATAACCTGGCATGATTTTATCCCTCAGGAAACACTGTTCTGGCGGAGAAGTATCTGGGAGAAGGCGGGTGGTCGCATTGAAGATGAGATGCAGTTTGCCATGGACTGGGAGTTTATTCTGCGTCTGAGAAGTGTGAATGCCCGCTTTGTCCGTCTCCCGCGTTTTACCGGGGCATTTCGGGTACATCCTGATATGAAAAGTATTAAAGAGGTCAACAGGGTGGGCGTTCATGAGATGGAAGGACTCAGGAAACGCTATCGTGACCCTGACATTGATGATGCCCGGCTGGAGCATCACATCAGGTCCTATCTGCGATATCATCTGCTCCTTGACCGACTCTATAAATGTGGAATAATAAACTATTAAACCGGCCTGAACGAGTTGTTCCTGCCTGTTGTAAAGCCTGAATCCGTGAGCGTTCGGTGGGATGGAGCCTGTCTTGTCTCACGTGGACGGATTGAGAAGAGTTCTGTACAGATAATTTGATATAATCAACACACCATTACACTTGTTGTCACGTTTCCGTCACGGATTCAGGTAAAAAACAGACCCTGTTACTATGAGAATATTCCATCACAGCTTTCGCCCCGCCCCCGGGACCGTTTTTTTGTCTTCACTCCTGCTGGGATTTCTTTTCTGGTTGTTTGTCCTGCCGTTTTTCCAGAGTTCTCAACTAAAGCTTGAACTTGAGATGAAAGGCCATGACCATGCCCAGGTCTTCTGGGTCACCCGGAGCATTGCTGGGGGGGGCTCCGGATATTCTCAGGAAAATTCACTGGTGAAACGCCTCAGACCAGGAAAGACAGAGGCGATATTTACACTTCCCAGTGTGAAACTTCTCAAGAAACTGCGTATTGATCCTTCCACCAGGGAAACGACATTTGCCCTCCGTTCCATCTCCATAACGCAGCCCGGTTTCAAACCGTTTGTCATTGATTCCGCACAGGCGATACGGGAATATCTCAGCCTGCAGGATATCCGTCTTGCCGGTGGTGAAGACGGGGGGACAGTACTGAAAACCCTTGGTGAAGATCCTCAGATGATCGTCAGGCTTCAGCCTGAATTTGTCGGTTACCTGCAGTATGTAAAGGATCAGAAGGCGCGTTATGCTTCAGCGCTTACGGCAGAGATGGACCTTTTGGGCCTCGATTTTGCCGGCCTCCTGTTTCTCTGCCTGGATCTGCTGTTTCTCCTGAGTATCAGCGCCACTCTGGTAGGTCGTACAGGCCTGGGAAGAAAAAGCAGCGCTGAACTGTGTGTGCTGCTTGGGCTCACCGGGATTGCGGTTGTTGTTCTCTCCGTAACCCTGTGCGGCATGCTCTCCTGGCTCAGCTGGCGTGCCGTGCTGGTGAGTCATGCCGCTCTCTGGCTTGTGATTCATGCATATGTCGCAGGGGGAATAAACCGGAAGATACCGGAAGTTGCCCGGGAAAACTTCCGGCGGACCTTCGGGATGATCCTTGCTTCACTCGTCTCCATTCTCAACCCGGCTGAACAGAGAGCTGTGAATTATCTCAATGCCCTGTTACTGGCATCTGTCATCCTTCTGTTCATCTCCTTTTTTCTTCCGGCAGCACTGACTCTGCCACTGAATTTTGATTCCAATGACTATCGTTTATCCCGGGTGGGGTACTGGCTGCAGCAGGGGAATATTTATCAGTTTACGACAAATGACATTCGGCAGATCATTATGCCCTCCAACTGTGATCTTGCCATGGCATGGATCACCTCATTTTTCAAAAAAGGCTACCCGCTGGTGCACCTGATATCGTTTTACGGCGGTCTGCTTGTCTGTTTCTCCATCTATGCACTCTCGAGAAGATTGAATTTCCCGAGACAGTTCTCGCTCATCGCAGTATTGATATGGCTCGGGATACCAAACAGTGCCAGCCAGATGCTCACATCACAGACGGATCTCTTTACCACAGGCTGTCTGATGACCGGACTCTACTGTTTCTTTCAGGCCGTCCGTCACAGGAGTTATGGCTATTATCTCTTTGCAGGGCTCGGGATCGGCCTGGCCGTTGGTGCCAAGAGCACCGTTTTTTTATGGGGGCCGGGGCTGCTCTTTCTCTGTCTTGCAATTATTGCAGCCCATGTGAGAAAGCTGGAATGGAAGGTCTTTGCAGGGGGAATTGCTCTCCTGACCCTCTTTGCCCTGTTATCCGGAGGCTTTGTCTATGGCCAGAACTTTCTTCGCTACAAGAATTTTTTAGGCCCGGCAGAGGTGGTCAGCTCCATAAGTGATAAGCGTGATCCCGTGGTCAAGAAGGCCGGGGTGCGGAAAAAAATGAGCAAGCTGGATTTTGTCGAGTTACGGGCCAAGGCCTATCTCTGGCAGATATTTGAGCCAAATTCAAATTTGCCGATTGTTAAATCACTCAGTAAAGCGGCTTTTGTTTCCATTGAAGATAATATTTATCAGACCAATAAAACACTGAAATCCTCTTTTGTCTCCATGTTCAAGGCCGCTACTTCCTGGCTCCGGGGAAGCAACAGACTCAGTGAGGACTACGCATCCTTTGGAATGGTCGCTTTTCTTCTGCTGATCTGCGGCGGGACTCTCGCCCTGGGCAGGTCGATCTTTATCCGGGATCCTCAGTCCATAGCCGTTGCCCTTCTCTTTGGAGCGGTTGTGCTCTATGGCCTGTTCTTCTGCTGGGTTGTCGGGTGGACTGTGCATCGCTATCGCTACGCGGTGCTGGTGACCCCTTTCATCGCCGTAACAGGGACCTACTTTCTTCACCGCCTCACCGCTTTTTCAAACCGTTTCTGCAAAATAGTGGCAGTTGCTGTTGTCGCCTCTGTGCTGCTCTACCAGACGGCCATGGCGGTGACGGTTGCAACAAACAGCAGATCACACGGCTGGTTTGCATTTCTTCATCCTGAAAAGGTTCACAGTTATATCTTTTACTGGCGTGACGCAAAGCATCTTACCGACAGACTGCCCGACAGTGTTCACCGCCTGGGGCTGGTTCTTGCCAAGGGTTCCTGGAAATCCATGTTTTACCGGACAGGCCGGGATATACAATCATTTATTATTCCCGTTACAGGAACCATTGATGCCACCTATGCCTTTCTTGATACGAACAGATATGATGCCCTGATAACAAGGAATCTTTCATCGGTAAGTATTGAAGATCATTTCAATCTGATTCCTTCTCTGGTAAATACTTACCAGGCATTGCTTCCGGCTGCCAGAGAGGAGGACCGTGTTGCCTGGATCGTCGCCAACGGTCACTGGAGTGATGGCTGGGTGAAACTCCGGGGAGAGGTTCGGATCGGGAACTGGAAGAGGAAGAATTTGTCCCTTGAGCTCTGCAATCCAGCCCCTGTGGCTGAAACGATTGTTTTGAAATCATCCGTCAGGAAGACTAAAGTTGAACTTCAGGCAAATAGCGAGTGTGAAAAAATTGATATTCCTGTTAATGATAATGATTTTATCAGCTGGCGGATAACACCTGGATACCATCCCTGGAAAGAATCGAACTCCAAAGAGGTTCGCTCTCTGGGAGTGCTTGTGAAATTCCCTAAACCTGAATAAGTTCGGTGGATCATGGCAAAGAAAATGGAAAAAAACCACAGCATTAAGTTAATTATTCAGATCCCCTGTTACAATGAGGAAGAAACCCTTCCGGTGGTCCTTGGAGAACTCCCCAGAGAACTCCCCGGGATTGACAGTATTGAGTGGCTGGTTATTGATGACGGCAGTGAGGACAACACCGCTGAAGTGGCCAGAAAACACGGTGTGGATCATATTATCGTTCATCCCCAGAACAAGGGACTTGCAACTGCCTTCACCACGGGCTTGAAAGCGTCTCTGGAACGGGGGGCGGATATCATAGTGAATACAGATGCCGATAATCAGTATAAGAGCAGCTGTATTCCCGACCTGCTGCAGCCCATTCTTGATAATAAGGCCGAGTTTGTCATCGGCGCCCGTCCCATTGATAAGATAGAGAATTTCTCAAGTATAAAAAAGATTCTTCAGAGACTGGGAAGCTGGACTGTGCGTATGGCATCCGGAACTGATATTCCCGATGCACCGAGTGGATTCAGGGCTATTTCCAGAAGTGCTGCATTGAAGCTGAATATATTTTCCGGGTATACCTATACCCTGGAAACAATTATCCAGGCCGGAAAAAAAGGTATTGCCATCACCTGGGTTCCCATTGAGACCAATAAGGAACTGCGGCCATCCCGGTTGCTGAGCAGTATACCGTCCTATATATTTCACTCAATGGTGACCATTGTCCGGATTTTCATCGTCTACAGACCCTTTCGGTTCTTTGCCAGCATCGGGGTGATACTGTCTCTTTTTGGTACGGCGCTCCTGCTCAGGTTTCTCTATTTTTACTTTACAGGCGGTGGAGCCGGGCATATTCAGTCGGTGGTTATCGGTGGTGTTCTGGTCGCCATTGGTTTTCATACCATACTGATTGCTTTTATGGCTGATCTCATCAGTGTGAACAGACGGCTTCTGGAACAGATCAAGGCCTCTCTCCATAAGGATCCGTTTTGAAATGATCTGTACTCCCGGCCGATTATCTTAACCCCTACTGCATCGTATATATTATGAATATTCTTGTTGATCTCTATCATCCCGCCCACCTGCACCTGTTTCGCAATGCCATGAAAAAACTGGAGGAACAGGGACACACCGTGATCTGGGTGACCCGTGACAAGGATATAACTGTCCAGCTGCTGCAGGAGTACAAAATCCCCTATAAGGTACTTACCAGGGCCAGAAAGGGACTCTGGAACATGTTCTGGGAGCTTGTTGTACACGACTGTAAGGTCTGGTACGAGGCAGTACGGAATAATGTTGATCTGATGGTGGGAACTTCTGTGAGCATCACCCATGCCGCTCTCTTCTGTAAGGCAAAGAGCTGGGTATTTGAAGAAGATGATGCGAAACAGGCCAAACTCATGACCTACCTGTCCTACCCCTTTGCATCAAAGATTATCACCCCCGATTTCCTTGCCCATGAGAACCATGGCCGCAAACATGTAACGTATCCCAGCTACCACGAGCTCGCCTACCTCCATCCCAGCAATTTCACGGCGGATCCGGCTATTCTCGATGAGCTTGGACTGCAGCAGGGTGATAAATATTTTATCATGCGCTTTGTTTCCCTCAATGCCAGCCATGATTTTGGAGTTCAGGGCTTGTCCTTTGAAGCCAAGAAGGCGTTGCTGAAGAAACTCCTGGCGCACGGAAAGGTCTTTATCACCTCTGAAGCAGAGCTTGCCGAGGAGTTTGAACCGTACCGTCTCCGTATGCCGCCCCACAAGATGCATGATCTTCTGGCGTTCAGTACCCTCTGTATCGGAGACAGTCAGACCATGGCCATCGAAGCTGCAGTTCTTGGGGTTCCGGCGCTGCGCTGTAATACCTTTGTCGGGGAGTTGAGTCTTTTAAAAGAGCTTGATGACAAATATGGTCTGACCTTTGGCTTTAAGCCCGAGCATGGGGATAAGCTCCTGGAAAAAATTGATGACTTGCTGGCTGAAGAGGATCTGAAAGGCTTGTGGCAGAAAAAATTACAGCGTTTCCTGGATGATAAAATTGATATGACTGAGTGGTTGCTCGGGTTTATCGAGAGTGAAATGAAAAAGTGAGTGTTTATCGCCCGACAGCTGGCTGTGGTGCCACTGATCCTTGCCGTTTTTCCATGGAAGAGAGCCATGCCGCGAAATGATTTTCTGGATCTGTTGAAGGGGAGCCTTATCACCCTGGTCTGTATCGGCCATGCCATCCAGTATGTGATTCATGCAGATAAAGGGTTCTTCCCGGACCCGTTTTTCAAGGCCATTTACATGTTCCATATGCCCCTCTTTGTTGCAGTGGCCGGCTATCTCTCGCATAGGGGAATTACTGCCGCACAGTCTAAATTTCAGTATGTACTGCGCAGATCAACAGCTCTCATCCTTCCCATTGTCTCCTGGACGGTGATAGAACACAGCTATCGTTATTTCTTTCTGAATCAACCGCTGAGCTTATCTGTCATATTCGGCTATACAGGGCTGGATCGGCTCTGGTTCCTCTGGATTCTCATTGAGTCCATTGCGGTGACAGCGGTTGCAGTCATGTTCGGGCGTTATCAGCTGCTTGTCCTGATGCTCTTTTTTGCAGCCATGCTGCTGCTACCCGATAAATCACACCTGTATCTGCTGAAATATGTTTTTCCCTTTTTTGTGATCGGTTTTTACACGGCTCAGTTTGATCTTACAGGGATGCTGGCTGGAAGGATCCGGTTTCTCCTGCCAGTTCTTGCCCTTGCCTCGGTACTGAGTTTTCTTGTGTGGAATGAACGGACCTATATCTATGTATCCATGATGTCCCTGACAGGCGGCAACCTGGCAACCATCTGTTTCAGGTGGCTTGCAGGGATAATTGTCTCTGCTTTTTTTGTACTGCTTCTGTGGACAGGAAGGGCTTTTATTCCTGAGCTGATCAGGAAAAACCTGGAACATGCAGGACGTGGTTCCATTTATGTGTACATCATTCAAAGCTATGTCTTTATCGTGCTGCTCTTTATTGTGGAAAGGTATTTCGGCCCCGTGACAAACAGGCTGTTGAGTGTTCCTGTGGCCATAGGTGTCGGCTATGCAGCCATGCTGTTCAGTCTATTCGCGGGGGAGCTGCTTGCCGGAAAAAGGGTCCCTGCCCGTTTACTCTTTGGAAGAAGCAGCGTTTGATATGGATGATCTCAAGGGGAAGACATTGCTGCTGATCTCTCAGAACTATGCAAGTTTTGTGAAGGATCAGGTGGAGTGTCTGGCTCCGTTTTATCATAAAATTGTGGTCCTGGCGGTCACCCGGCCCATTGCGGAGATATCAAATTTTCTTCCCATCAACAGTCTCAAGCCGTTCAGGAAAAAGGTCAAAATCAATACCGAAGGCCTTCCCGGCAACGTCACTGTCTTCACCACGGCCCTGAACTACATCCCCACCAGGTCCGCATACAGAAAGGTTGGTGATCTTCATCTGAAGGTGGTCAGAAGACTGATTAAGAAGCATGATTTCAGCTTTGATATTATCCACTGCCATTTCAGTTATTCGTCAGGATATGTCGGGGCGCAGCTGAAAAAGGAGTTTCAGGTTCCGCTGATTATTACTGCACACGGTTTTGACGTGTATGACCTGCCTTTTAGAGACTCGTTCTGGAGAAAGAAAATTTCCGGAACCTTTGAGGCTGCTGATCGGATAATCACTGTGAGCAGGAGAAATGAGGCCTGTATCAGGAAGCTTGCGGTGACAACTCCGGTTGATATTCTTCCCAATGGTTTCCAGAAGAAACTCTTTTATCCGATGAAGAAAGCGGAAGCCCGGGCTGAGCTGAAGCTGCCTGCTGCAGGGAAGATCATTGTAACGGTTGGAAACCTGATTGAAATCAAGGGACAAAACTTTCTCATCGAAGCCATGGCATCGCTGATTGCCGGAGACAGGAAACTGCTCTGTTATATCATCGGCAGTGGCGGACAGAGAAAGAAACTGGAAAAACAGATCAAAAACCTTGGTCTGCAGGAAAACGTCTTTCTGCAGGGTTCATTGCGGCATGATGCAATAGCACCCTGGCTCAATGCCGCGGATATTTTTGTACTGCCAAGTCTCAATGAGGGAAATCCGACGGTTCTCTTTGAGTGTCTCGCCTGTGGCTGCCCCTTTATCAGTGCGGATGTGGGTGGTGTCTCTGAAATACTTGACGGAGACAAACTCGGGTACCTTTTTCAGGCAGGAAATGTTAAGGATATGGAAGAGGTAATAGGCAGAGCTCTGGCCGGGGAATGGGACAGGGAGGAAATTGCAGAAACAGCTCAAAACTATTCCTGGGACCGCATTGCAGAAGGGATTATGGAAATCCACAGGAAGGTTCCTGGGATCTGATCGTTTTAGGGGGGAGTTTTTTTGAAGATAATCACGGTGGTGGGGGCGCGTCCACAGTTTATAAAGGCTGCAGCTGTCAGCCGTGCCATTGCCAGATATAATGCCGACAATAATGGTGAAATTTCTGAAAATATTCTCCATACCGGTCAGCATTATGATACAAAGATGTCGGATGTGTTTTTTGAGCAGCTGGAGATACCGAAACCAGAGTACAACCTCGGGATAGTGGAAAAAAATCATGGTGCCATGACAGGCAGGATGCTTGAGCAGATTGAAAAGGTGCTGCTGGATGAACGGCCGGACCTGCTGCTGGTATACGGTGATACCAACTCAACCCTGGCCGGAGCCCTTGCTGCAGCAAAACTGCATGTTTCCGTTGCCCATGTTGAAGCGGGTCTCAGATCCTGGAACAGAAGGATGCCCGAAGAGATAAACAGGGTCATGACAGATCACCTGTCAGCTTCTCTGTTCTGTCCAACTGAGGCCGCGGTGCAGAATCTCAAAAAGGAAGGGATTGCTCAGGATATATATAACGTCGGTGACGTGATGTATGATGTTGCCCTGAAGTACAGAAGCATTGCTGACAAAAAGTATGGCCTGGAGCAGTGGCGGCTTGAGGAAAAGGGCTATGTCTTATGTACAGTTCATCGGGCGGAAAACAGTGACCACAAAGGAAGGTTGCAATCTATTTTTAATGCGTTAAATGAAATAGCAGCCGGGATTCCCGTGGTGCTTCCTCTGCATCCGAGAACCCGCAAGATGTTGAAAGTGCATGAGCTTGAGTATCTGCTTGATCCGCTGCGTATCATAGAGCCTGTTTCCTATCTTGAAATGGTACGACTTGAGATGTCGGCAAAGGCCATCATTACGGATTCGGGCGGTATCCAGAAAGAGGCATTTTTTCATAAGGTACCCTGTCTGACTCTGAGGGATGAGACGGAATGGGTTGAGACGGTGGACCTTGGCTGTAATAAAATCTGCGGCGCGGACAGGGAAGTGATTCTTGAGAACTGGAATGCGACATGTGAAGACAGGAGTCTGTTTCATTCTCTGGAAAAGAAGGGGATGTATCCGTATGGAAAAGGTTCTGCAGCGGAGAGGATTGTGGAAGTTTTAGCAGCAGGTGATCCCTGAACGAAAAAAGATTTCTGATCAGGGTATGGCGGACAGCGTTAATTAACAAAATCTCTATTGAGTCGAGTCGAATATGCTAACAAACAAGAATATACTAATTACCGGCGGGACTGGTTCCTTTGGAAAACAGTACACACGAACCCTTCTGGAGAGATATTCTCCGAAGAGGATAGTTATTTTTTCAAGGGATGAGCTGAAGCAGTTTGAGATGGCTCAGGAGTTTACTTCACCTGTGATGCGTTTTTTTATAGGTGATGTCCGGGATTATGACCGGGTGAAAGAGGCCATGGAGGGTATTGATTATGTGATCCATGCCGCTGCCATGAAGCAGGTTCCGGCTGCCGAGTACAATCCCATGGAGTGTATAAAAACCAATATCAATGGTGCCGAGAATGTCATCAAGGCGGCGATTAAAAACAATGTTCAGAAGGTGATTGCCCTGTCAACCGACAAGGCGGCCAATCCCATCAACCTGTATGGTGCCACCAAACTTGCATCAGATAAACTCTTTGTTGCGGCAAACAACATGGTGGGAAATAATCCCACCCGATTCTCCGTGGTACGATATGGAAATGTGGTCGGTTCCCGTGGCTCGGTGGTGCCTTTTTTCAAAAAACTGCTGGCCGATGGTGTTGAGAAACTTCCGGTGACCCATGCTGATATGACCCGTTTCTGGATAACTCTGCAGCAGGGCGTTGACTTTGTACTCAAAAATTTTGAACGGATGAAGGGTGGTGAGATTTTTATCCCTAAAATTCCTTCCATGCGGGTTGTTGATCTGGCAGAGTCTCTGGCTCCGGGAAAAGAGATTGAGATCATAGGAATTCGTCCCGGTGAGAAGCTGCATGAAATCATGTGCCCGGCAGACGACTCCCACCTGACACTGGAGTTTGAAGATCATTTTGTGATACGCCCCAGTATTAAGTTTCATAAAAAAGACTTTGACTTCAGTGAGAATGGATTAGGCGAAAAGGGTGTGACCGTGAAACAGGGATTTGAATATAATTCCGGCAAGAACCCCCATTTTCTGAGTGTTGAGGAGCTGGTGGAATTTGACAGGTTTGCCCAGCTATGATCCCCTACGGCAGGCAGGAGATAAGTGATGCGGATATTGAAGCTGTTGTCGCTGTCCTGAAATCTGATTATCTGACCCAGGGGCCCAGAGTCCCAGAGTTTGAACAGGCTGTTGCCGGCTATTGCGGTGCCGGTTACGGCGTGGCCGTGAACAGTGGAACATCAGCCCTCCATGTGGCCTGCCTGGCCCTTGGGGTCGGGAAGGGGGACCTGGTGTGGACTTCTCCCATCACCTTTGTTGCCTCTGCCAACTGCGCCAGATATTGCGGGGCTGATGTCGATTTTGTGGATATTGATTCCGGCACCTACAATATCAGTGTTCCTGCGTTGCGGAAAAAACTTGAGCAGGCGGCGCAGTCCGGTCGTCTCCCGAAGGTGCTTATACCTGTCCATTTCTCCGGACAGTCCTGTGATATGGTGCCCATCAGAGAGCTTGCCGATCAGTATGGCTTTTCTCTCATTGAAGATGCCTGTCACGCGGTGGGTGGCAGATACAGGGATGAGAAAATCGGTTCCTGCAGGTACTCTGACATAACGGTTTTCAGCTTCCATCCTGTGAAAATTATAACCACTGCAGAAGGTGGAATGGCACTGACCAATGATGCCGGTCTGGCCCGAAAGATGGATCTCTACAGGACCCACGGTATCAGCAGGAACCCCGAAGAGATGACCAGGGTAGCCGATGGCCCCTGGTACTATCAGCAGCTTGAACTGGGCTACAATTATCGTATGACCGAGCTGCAGGCGGCTCTTGGCATCAGTCAGCTGACAAGGCTTGATGAGGTTGTGGAAAAAAGACATCTGCTTGCCCGGAGATATGATGAGCTGCTGAAAGATCTTCCCCTGACCCTGCCCCTCCAGGAGGAAACGAACTATTCCGCGTATCATCTCTATGTTATCAGACTGAGACTCAGTGAGATTGCCAGAAGCCGCAGACAGGTTTTTGAAGCCCTCCGTGAAGCCGGAATAGGGGTGAATCTGCACTATATACCAGTGTATTCCCAGCCCTTTTACAGCGATTCTGCTGTCAGTTCTGAAGATTTTACCGAGGCTGAAGCGTACTACAGCGAAGCGATCACCATTCCCCTCTACCATCATATGCGTTTTTCTGATCAGGACCTGGTTGTGGAGAGATTAACGAGCATACTGGCGTGAGTGATAAAAACAGGCTGCCGCCTATTATAATGAACATTGAACCCCTGTTTGTACTGATATGAAAGTTGGCGTTATTATTCAGGCCAGATCCACCTCCACCCGTCTTCCGGGTAAAGTACTCATGCCGCTTCCTTCAGATGGAGACACAGCGGTTCTGCAACATGTGATACGGCGTGTCCGCAGGGCGGCCCTGGTCCAGGAAATTATTGTGGCAACCACTGTCAATGGGACCGATGATCCCATTGTGGCGATGGCCTGTGATGAAGGTGTCCAGTACTTCAGAGGGAGTGAGGATGATGTACTGGCCCGGTTTTATGGCGCGGCCACGGCCTTTGATCTTGATATAATAGTCCGGATCACCAGTGACTGTCCATGCATTGATCCCACAATTATTGACCGCCTCATTGAATTTCACCGTTCTGAGAATGCGGATTACAGTTCCAATGGGATCACCAGAACATATCCGAGGGGACTGGGTGCTGAAATAATGAATTTTGATGTGCTGGAGAAAGCGCATCAGCAGGCCGAAGAACCGTTTGAACGTGAACATGTAACGGCTTTTATTTATCATTCACGTTCAGCATCCTTTAAGGTGGCAACACTCAGTGCTCCTGCTGAGCTCACCGCACCTGAAATTCGTCTGACACTTGATACACAGCGGGATTATCTGTTTTTCGACGCTCTGTTTCGCAAGATTTCAGATGCCTCCCTGTCTCCGGAAGATTTTACAACAGCCGATGTCCTTCGTCTCCTGCGCAGTAACAGGGAACTGCTGCTTATCAATAAAGATGTTGTTCAAAACACTCTCAAATCTGAACCCGTTGATTATACAAATTTTAAAAAAATAACCTGGGAGGCGGGAGGTGGCTTCAACCGTGATAATATCATGTTGTGGCCATCCCTTGTCATTGACAGGGGGCCCTGCCTGGCATGGTATGAATATTCATCACCAACAATGGTTCAGGAGTCGGACGTTTTTTATTGTGACCTTGATGGGGCGGAGCATGAACCGCTGCAGCTGACACACCACGCCGGCTACGACAACGGACCAAACCTGATGGTGGATGACACGGGCAGACGCTGGGTGTCCTGGCACTCCTGGCGGGAACCCGGAAGGGGACCGTTCTGCAGAGATGCCTCAACCAATATCTGGATGAAATGGGGTGAAAAGGGAAAATGGAGTGAGGCCTTTATGCCGTTTCCTTCGCTGCAGGCCACTTCCTACCCTTCTCTGATCCAGAACGATGCCGGCTGCTTTGTCATGCTGTTTTCTGTACTCTCCCAAAACAGGATGTTTACGTCAACGTCTTCTGACGGATTCTCCTGGAGCGATCCGGTGGAGGTGAAGGTTCCCGGAAGGGTGAGGGGCGATCTGATTGCATCCGAAGGACGATATCATATTGTCTGCGAGGATTCAGGGGACGCTAACAGACTGAATATTCTGGAATCAACGGATTTAAAAAAATGGGAAGTCCTGAGCTGCATACCGGACAGAGGAACTCGCGGAAAGATAAGTCGTCTTCAGGATGGGAGCTATGCCCTGATTTGGCAGACGGATAACTGGCCGGCTGTTTCGGTGGAAACTGAAGTGGAAGTAACAGACGGGTCCCTTGTCCTGGAGATTCTGCCTGATGGCTGTGGCGGAAACCACTGCTGGACGATGAATTCTCTGAAGATCTGCTCCGATACCCTTACAGAGGAATTTGATTTTGGTCCTGCCGCCGGTCAGGGGCCTGCAAAAAAAGTGAACAGCGAAAACGCTCTTTACTCCCCTGAGCAGAGGTTTGGGTTTGATGCTGCGGTGGAGAGCATGCAGAGAAGCTTTGCAGCAGGCATGGCTTCAGATATGGTCTATTCATCAGAGAAAAGGGTGTTCAGGGTGGATGTTCCCAGTGCTTTATACCGGGTGAACGTCCTGCTCTCCTCCTGGGTTTCCTCTGCCAAGCGGCTCACCCTCCGTGTCAACGGGAAGACTTTTCTTCGCCCCGGTGATCTGCCGGGTGACAAGGTCTATTACGCCTTTTCCAAAAACCTGAAAGAGTGGTCCAAACCCGTCCTTTTTGCCGCAGAGGAGATGGAGTATTCCAGGCCGTCAAAAATACTTCAGGATGACAATGGGCAGTTTTATGCAGCCTGTACTGTCTTTGATGCAAAAAAGGTGCAGATAAGGATGTTCACTGGACGCTGATATGAGAACTCTGAAGATTGGAAAGCGGCTTGTCGGTGAAAATCACCCCTGCCTGGTCATTGCCGAAATAGGCTCGAATCATAACCATGATCTGGCAATGGTTATGAAGATGATTGACTCTGCGGTACAGTCTGGTGCGGATGTAGTTAAATTCCAGTCGTTCAGAGCTGATACACTGATAGTGAAGAAAAGAAAGGTCCATGGAAAATATGAACGTAACTCCCGCTGGGACCTGTTGCATGGTCTGGAGTTGCCGGAGAGCTGGCATAAAGAACTCTTTGATTACTGCAGCAGGAAGAATATCATCTTCATGTCCAGTCCCTGGGATTGTGCTGCCGTTGATATGCTGGAGTCGCTGGGTGTTCAGGCCTATAAAATCGGATCATCCGACCTCACCCATCACCCTCTTCTGCGGCACATAGCCGCGACGGGAAAGCCGATTCTCATGTCCATCGGTATGGCCACATTTGAGCAGATAGATGAGGCCATTGAGCTTATCCGTTCCGGGGGAAATGACCAGATAGCACTGTTGCACTGTATTGTGAATTACCCGCCGGAACTTGATACCGTAAATTTACGGTATATTCAGGAGCTCAGGGAACGCTATCAGTGTCCCATAGGATACTCGGATCATAATATTGAAAATGGGCCGTCCATTGCAGCAGTAGCTCTTGGAGCCTCAATTCTTGAGAAGCATATTACGGTCTCCCGGGAAATGGATGGTCCGGATCATGGCCACGCCATCACACTGGATGAGCTGGATCAGCTGGTGGCTGATGTCAGGGCAGTGGAAACGGCCCTGGGGACTGCCGCCTACCAGCCCGGGAAAGCTGAATTTGAGAGAATACAGCGGGCCAGAAGAAGTGCTTATGCCTCAGTGGATATTGAAGAAGGTGCAGAGATAACGATGGATGTTATTCAGTGGCTGCGTCCCGGGGGGGCCATTGAGCCCAGAGAGGAGGGCAGAATCCTCGGCATGCGGGCTGCACGAAAGATTGAAAAATATAAAAACATAACATGGGATGATCTTGTATGAAAACGGTTA
>JAMOMO010000454.1 GCA_027067035.1 Desulfobulbaceae bacterium | reverse complement strand
CGGTGCATACAAGGCGCCACTGAAACTGACTGTTGATATTCCACGGGGGCACACTGCCCGGTATACCCTCGACGGCTCTGAACCGGACCTGGAATCCATGGAGATATCCGGGGAAATAGTACTCTCGTCTCCTGGAGAATATACCCTCCGGGTTGTGAGCTATAACGGTGAAAAAAAATCTGCGACCGTGGTTGCGGGCTACAGCCTTGTCAAGTGAATACGGGGACGTTACAGTCCAACGCATCACTGTTTCAGGATACCCCATTTGCCTGTCTTGATGTTTTGCCGTATCGGTTTTGCCGGGTTTCCGGCAACCATTGTATTGTTCCCGATATCTTTTGTCACAACTGCTCCTGCCGCCACTACCACTTCATCTCCTATTGTCACCCCGGGGAGTATGATGCTGTGTGCGCCGATGAAGCAGTTTCTTCCTATTTTCACATCACTGAATATGTTTCGTGACATGTCGTGACAGAGGATGGTTGCCCCGAAAGCCAGGTATGAACCGTCACCTATGATGACACCACGCGGATTGGTTTTATCAAGATGTGCCTTGAGTGAGATCCTGACATCTTTGCCAATGGTCATGCCGTGGATTCTTGTCAGATAAATATTTCGCAGATAAATAAGCAGGTGACGAATATGGAATAATAATTTTTGAATGGCCTTGTTGGTAAACATTTTCTGATATGATGTTTTGAGTTTTTTTCTCAGTGTGGCGGTTGATTGAACAGGATTTCCATGACTTCAGTGTTGAGTATAGCATAGCCTTTGCTGTTCCAGTGCAATGCATTTCTGGAGAGTCCGGTTTTCCAGGAATGTGTGTTGCGGTCAAAGAATATTTTTTTCATGTCATACACATGGATATTCTCAGGGAGTTCATTAAGCAGGGCATATGACAACTCTTCTGTTATCTCTTCGATGCTGTTTCCCCAGACAAGGGATCGTATTATGTCCGGTGATATGGGGGGCGGAACGGTCAGTAGCAGCACCTTGCTTTTTCCGGATGAAAGCCTTGCTGCAATCTGTTTTATGTTGTGCAGACTTTGACCAAGAATCTTTTTTTGCTCTTCTCTGCTGAGCATACTTGCAGCAACCATATCATTTATGCCAACCTCGACAATATACCAGTCCGGAGTCAGGCTCAGCAGCCGGTCATCTATTCTGCAAAGGGTCTCTCCGGTGGTTTCACCCGCAACTCCAAGATTGATGACTTCAACCTTCTCTCCCAGGTCAGGTTTTCCCCATTCCAGGATTCGTGAATCTCCTATCAGAACCACCCGTTCAGCCGTGGGATTTGCTGTGGTCTGTGGAATATTTCCGGCTGTGGGGGAACAGTTGTCCAGGCGGGCGAGTTTGGCTTTTTTATAGCTGTTGACTGAATAGCCGATGCTGAGACCTGCTGCCAGGACAAGGATAACAACAAGGGAATACAGAAGGGATCTGCTGCGGTGCGAATGGTTTTTAAACATAATGCAGTCACGTCCTCTTTCTTGCAGAACAGTGTTTGTGTGTGGCATTATTATCGCGTACAATGTGTAACAGGAGTTCCAACATTACCATGCCGGTTGTTGAATTGCTCAATCTTATTGAATCCGTCGTTTGTTTTTGACGGTATCTTCCGCAGCTGTGGAAGGTCGGGATGCATGGTGTGACAAGTGTCGGAAATAGTATTGAATGAAGTGCCTCCTTATGGATGTACCATAAGCAGAGCAGGACCTGCCTGTCCTGTCTGATGATTTTTATTCAGATCTCTCTGGATGTCTACTGGTGAGAGGTGTCGGATTTGAGTGGTGTGACCCCCGCTTTTTCGCTGCTGCTGTTCTTTCTGTGTGTGGCAATTGTAGCTGTTAAAAGAGAAAACATTATAGTTCCGCTGATCATTGCCATGTGTTTTTTACCTGCGGATATTTCCATACAGGTGATGACACTGGATTTCTATGCGGTGAGAGTTGTGGCTCTGGTTGCACTGATCAGGATCTATCTCAGTGGTGACAGTGACCGGGTTCGAATGAACTCAATAGACAGGCTCTTTATCTTCTACAATGTCCTGGGAGCAGTGGTTTATATTCTGGCCAGCCAGAACAAAGCAGGAGCCTTTATCTTTAAAAGCGGGAATTTTGTCGATAGTGTGGTGCTGTATGTTGTGCTCAGAAATGCTATTTCTTCAAAAGACAGCCTCAGATTAATAGTAAAGACATTTTCCATCTGTGTGATAGTGCTGCTGCCGTTTATTATCTTCGAGTACTATTCCGCCAGTAATCTGTTTGCTCTCCTCGGGCGCAGTGCAATCTCCATGCGCAATGGAGAAATAAGGACTTCTGCAACATTCAGTCATGCCATTCTCTTCGGCTCATTCGCTGCAGCTCTGGTTCCCATACTCTGGGCAAAATATAAAAGCAGTGGAGGAATGGGGAGGCTTGTGGTCGTCATCTGCTGTGTCTTTTTCGTTTACACCTCCTCTTCAAGCGGGCCCATCGTGGTTCTTGCCGGAGTGATCTTCTTCCTTTTCTTTTTCAGGTGGAAACAGTACAGCAGACAACTCTTCTGGCTCTCTCTCACAGCAGCGACAATAATTCATTTTGTTCGTGAATCACCCATCTGGCATCTTCTGTATGTGCGTATATCCGTGAAGAGCGGCTCCACGGGATGGCACCGATACCTGCTGGTGGAGGCCGCGGTTAAGGAGTTCTGGAACTGGTGGCTTCTCGGCTATGGTGATCTCGGGCCGCAGTGGCACAGCAAGTACTGGTCGTATACACATGCAACTTTTACTGATGTGACAAATCACTATTTACTGGTGGGTGTGCGTGGAGGCGTTTTTACCATGTTATTATTTGTGCTGCTCTGCTATAAGGTTGTAAAAACACTGGGAGCATGTTCTCAGTATCAGGACAGCGTGGAAGAGCAGTGGTTGTGGTGGGGATTTGCTGTCATGATGCTGGCGCACTGTATTTCGTTTCTGTCCGTGGCCTATTTCGGTCAGATAACAATGCTCCTGTACCTCTCCATTGCCGTAGGTGCTTTTGCCCTGGATGAACTCAATGAACAGAGAGAAATCGAATACTGTTCTCCTGAATGAACTGAAGGATCCCTGTGCTGTGGTCGTGTGGTGTGTGAAAAGATAAGCCCTGTTTTTTTCCGGATTGCCGGTGTGTGGGGAGTGAATGAATGCTGTTATCCATCATAATTGTTAATTACAATACCTGTGACTATACTCTGGCTGCTCTGGAATCCGTTTTCAGGGAAGCTGAAACAGATGACTTTGAAGTGATTCTGCTTGATAACGCCTCTCACGATAATTCAGTTGAAAGGATAACGGCACTGTTTGGAGAGAAAATCCACATGATCTCTTCAGAACGTAACCTGGGATTTGCTGCCGGAAATAATCTGGCGGCCGGACAGGCCAGGGGAGAATATCTGCTCCTCCTGAATCCTGATACAATTGTCCTTGATCATGCCATAGAGCGCTTGCTTTCATTTGCCGGGGAGTTTCCTGCAGCGGGTATATGGGGCGGAAAAACTGTTTTTAAGGACGGAAGCCTCAATCCCTATTCATGCTGGCAGCGGCAGACACTCTGGAGTCTGCTGAGTCAGGCGGTCGGGTTATCATCTCTTTTCAGAAAGACGAATTTGTTTAATCCGGAAGGTATCGGGGGGTGGAACAGGGAAGGAATCCGTGAAGTGGATATTGTCTCCGGCTGTTTTTTGTTGATAACACGGAAATTATGGAAGGATCTGCAGGGATTCGATCCTGAATTTTTTATGTATGGAGAAGAGGCTGATCTCTGTCTGCGTGCCGGGAAGAGAGGGGCGCAGCCGGTGGTCAGCTCAAGTGCTGTCATTGTGCATTATGGCGGCGTTTCTGAAACAGTGCCCGCCGATAAAATGGTGAAACTTATCAGGGCAAAAATGCTGCTCATTCACAGACATTTTGCGCGGGGGGTTGTCACGGTGGGATGTATCCTGTTTGCCTGCTGGCCCTTATCGCGTTACATTGTACACACGCTCCTGCTGCTGGCGGGGAGAGAAGCATCCAGAGAACCCGCAATAATGTGGCGGGAGGTGTGGAAGCGCAGAAAGGAATGGTTGCATCCTGGTTCTCCACCCGGCGCTCCGCGGGGCAATGCCGCATGACGTGGTGAAGAACCATGAAAGATGTTTTTTTACTAGATGAAGTCAGTATGTCGATCTTTTTATTATCAGATTTCTGTCACGGATCCAGGAATAGCCTAACGGTCTCTGCAGGAGAAGCATGAAGAAGATACAACAGATTCGGGTTCTGGCCATTGCATCGTCAGGAGGTCACTGGGTTGAGCTCAGGCGTCTGCAACCGGCATGGGAAGGATGTCTTGTGACCTATGTCACCACTTCCGCGGCCCGTGAAAACGAGTTACAGGAGGAAGCCCAGCAGGCCGGGAGGGAGGCGCCTCCATTTTATGCGGTTGTGGAGGCTTCACGCTGGGAAAAGATCAAGTTGATACGCCAGGTGCTGCAGGTTCTGCTGATACTGATCAGAGTGCGGCCCCATGTTATTATTTCCACCGGTGCGGCCTGTGGTTTTTTTGCACTCAGGTTGGGAAAACTGCTGGGAGCCAGAACAATCTGGCTTGACAGTATTGCCAATGCGGAGGAGCTTTCACTGTCAGGTGAAAAAGTTGCCGGATGTGCTGATCTCTGGTTGACTCAATGGGAGCATCTTGTGAAAAAAGATAACAGGAATGGAAAGTTACGCTACGAAGGGACGGTTGTATGATCTTTCTCACCGTTGGCAATGAACTCCCCTTTCCCCGCCTGGTACAGGCTGTTGACAGCTGGTGTGAAAAAAACGGCAACTGCAGCGTCTTTGGTCAGATTGGACCCGTCGGACCGAATGGCTACCGGCCACGGCACTTTGAGTGGGAGGAGTTTATAAGTCCGCAGCAGTACCATGAGATGTGCGATGAGGCGGATTTAATCATTGCCCATGCGGGTATGGGTTCCATCATCACTGCCCTGGAGCTGTCCACACCAGTCCTGATTCTGGCCCGGCTGGCAGTTTTCCAGGAGCATAGAAATGACCATCAGGTGGCTACTGCAAGGAGATTCTCCGCACGAAAAGGTGTTTTGGTGGCAGAAGATGAACATGCCGTTGCCGGAATGATTGACAGCTGGAATGCGAGTCGTGACGTGGTTGAGACAGAAACTGTGGAACCATATGCCGAAGAACGTCTTATAAGGGTCATCAGGGACTTTATTCTAAACAGCTGATGCCGCCTGTGCGTGGAAACGGTTTTTTTTCAGCCTACTCTACTGCATTTCCCCTGAACACACGACGCAGTTGTTCTTTTCTGAGAAATGTGACAACATCTGGCGGCAGTATGGTCTTATCCCCCCGTAATGCTGCCCATACATAGCCGCTTAACCGGAACAGACTGCCCAGAAGATAGGGCCTTTCCAGAACAGCTCTGCGGATGATCTTCAGGATGAAAAAAAGCGGTTGACTCCTCAGGTTATACTCACATATTCCCTGTTTAAAGCGGACAGAGAGGATATTGTTGACAGCTCCTGTTCCGGTTGGGCGTAGATGCACCACCTCAATATCAGGAAACGACCACACCTTCCAGTTGTGCATCCGTGCCATGACACAGGAAATGGTGTCCTCCCCG
>JAMOMO010000453.1 GCA_027067035.1 Desulfobulbaceae bacterium | reverse complement strand
AAAACTTCCTGATAGTAGCATAGTTTCCCTGAACGGACAAACGGCATGGCACCACTCTCTGCAGGAGAGATAAAAAAAATCCTGACATTACATCATTGTAATGAAGCGGTAAGGATTCTGTAATGTTTACTTGTTACAGTATGGATGTGATTTCGGTAACTCTTATATTTTCAGCAAGAAGGAGCTTTTATGAACCCGCAGAATGCATCAGTTGACACCTCTTCATCCGTGATAGTACCGCCGGCACCAGTGTCGAAGCCGGAAGGATACACCTCCATTCAGGCAATCAATGAGTCCGTGGTGGCAAGTTCCGCCTGGGTTGGCCTGCTCCGTCAGGAGATGGCCAAGACCATTATTGGTCAGGAACACCTTGTGGAACGCCTGCTGGTGGGCCTGCTCACCGGAGGACATATTCTCCTGGAAGGTCTGCCGGGTCTGGCCAAGACCCTTGCGGTGAAGACTCTGGCCATGGCAGTACAGACGGATTTTCAGCGTATCCAGTTTACCCCTGACATGCTTCCGGCTGATATCATCGGAACGCAGATATATAATCCCAAAGACACCCTGTTTGAGGTCAAGAAAGGGCCTGTTTTTTCCTCTCTTATCTTGGCTGATGAGGTGAACAGGGCACCTGCAAAGGTACAGTCGGCAATGCTTGAGGCCATGCAGGAGAAACAGGTGACCATTGGTGACGAGACCTTTGATCTGCCTGAGTTATTTCTGGTGCTGGCCACTCAGAACCCCATTGAGCAGGAGGGAACCTATCCCCTTCCGGAGGCCCAGGTGGATCGTTTTATGCTGAAGGTTGTGGTTGATTATCCCAGCATCACCCAGGAACGGATGATTCTGGATGCCGTTGATCACACCGATTCCCGGATTGCGGTGAATCCAGTGATTGGTCCCGATGATATTCTTGCCTCCAGAAAGGTGGTGGACAGCATCTATATGGATGACAAGATAAAAGACTATATCGTCTCACTTGTCTGTGCCACCCGTGACCCGAAAGAGTTTGGCCTTGATCTTCATGACTATATTGAAACAGGCGCATCTCCCCGTGCCACCATCAACCTGAAGGCTGTATCCCGTGCCCTCGCCTTTCTCGCCGGTCGCGGCTATGTGACTCCGGATGATGTGAAGGCGGCAGCCATGGATGTGATGCGGCATCGGATCCGTATTTCCTACGAGGCTGAGGCTGAGGCAATCAGCAGCGAGGATATTATCAGGAAGATTCTGGACACCGTTCCTGTTCCCTGAATCGACTGATTCCGATGGTAAACGATGGTGTTTTGAAGCAGAAATATTTTTGTATTGAAACGAGTGTGTAATGGAAGAACAGATAACAAAAGAGATCCTCAAAAAAGTTCGTCAGGTGGAGGTGCGTACCTCGCGGCTGGTGAACGACACCCTGGCAGGAAGCTATCAGTCCGTGTTCAAGGGGCGGGGCATGAACTTTGATGAGGTCCGGGAGTATGTGGCAGGGGATGAAATCCGCACCATAGACTGGAATGTCACGGCCCGTACCGGGGTGCCCCATGTCAAGAAGTTCACCGAGGAGCGGGAGCTTACCATCATGCTCCTCATTGATATTTCAGGTTCGGGGGATTTTGGTTCGGCCACAAGCTCCAAACGTGAAATCATGGCAGAACTGGGATCCGTACTGGCCTTTTCAGCGGTGCGTAACAATGACAAGGTGGGACTGGTGCTCTTTTCCGACTTTGTTGAGCTCTATATTCCTCCCAAAAAGGGACGTTCCCATATTCTGAGACTGATCAGGGAGATTCTCTTTTTTCAGCCGCAGGGTAGACAGACGGATCTCATCGTTGCACTGGACTTTGTCAATGAGGTGGCAAAACGAAAATGTGTCACCTTTCTGATCTCAGATTTCTGCCTGCCCGGTGATTTCGAGGAGGGCCTTGCCGCTCTCCAGCCGAAACTGCAGGTGAGCAACAGCCGCCATGATCTGATTGCCATGATTGTTTCCGATCCCCGTGAACACAGCCTGCCCGATGTGGGCTGGCTCACCATCGAGGATGCGGAAAGCGGTGCCCAGGTAGAGCTTGACACCTCAGATCCAGCTGTACGCCGCGGCTATGCGGAGCTTGCAGCCGACAGAGAGAAACTTCTCCACAGGACCATTCGTTCCGTTGGTGTGGATCTCCTTGATCTCTCCACAGATAAATCCTATGTCCCGCCCCTGTTGAATTTTTTCGGGAACAGAAGAAGGAGAATCAGCAGATGAATCAGGAGCAATTGCTTTTACGTGATATACAGCCTCCCCTCACTCTTCCCGAAGAGCCCGCCTATGCAGTATACGTCGCAGTGGCAGTGGCGGTTCTGGTTTTACTCGGGCTGCTCTACTGGTTTTTCCGGAGAAGAAAAAAAGCTGTGAAGCTGCCGGCTGCCCATGAAGAGGCCCTGGCGGATCTTATCCGGGCCAGAAATATGATGACTGTGGAGCAGGGGCTGCAGTATGCCGCTGAGGTTTCGGGAATCCTGCGAAAGTATATTGAAAAACGTTTTCGCATCAAGACCAGCAGGCAGACCACCCGAGAGTTTTTTTCGGCAATCACAGACAGGTTCGGGGACGGGCAGTCTCTTTTTTCCGAAGAACAGCGTGGTCGCCTGGAAGAGTGTCTGAAAGAGTGTGATATGGCTAAATTTGCACGTTGTACGCCGGATATGGTTGTTATGGACAGGATGGAATCTGCAGTACGGAATTTCATCGAAGAGACCCGTGAAACCAGAGAAGGGGGGAACTAGGATTATGCGATTTCTTTATCCTGAACTGCTCTGGCTGCTGGCGTTTCTGCCACTGCTGGCCCTCCTTCGTGGCCGTCGCAGTGCCGCTCCGGCCCTGGTCTTTTCGTCAACCAGTCTAGCCGCCACCATGGCGGCGGGAAGAAAAACCGGGCCGGGCAGCGTTATGGCAGCCCTTCGTCTGGCGGGACTTGCCCTGCTGATTGTGGCGGCAGCCCGTCCCCAGCTGGGAAACACCACCACAGAAATTGAGGCCAGTGGCATCGATATTCTTCTGGCGGTGGATGTCTCAGGTTCCATGGAGGCCCTGGATTTCACCCTGGATGGCAAGGCAGCCAACCGTCTCGATGTGGTGAAATCCGTCATGAACACCTTTATAAAAGAGCGGCCCAATGACCGTATAGGGCTTCTGGCATTCAGCGGGCGACCCTATATGGTCAGTCCGCTTACCCTGGATCATGACTGGCTTCTGAAGCGCCTTGAGTCTCTGTCCATCGGCATGGTGGAAGATGGAACAGCCATCGGAAGTGCCATTGGCAGCGGTTTGAATCGTCTCCGTGATCGTGATGCAAAATCACGGATCATGATCCTGCTCACCGACGGCATGAACAATGCCGGAAATGTGCCGCCTCTGGTTGCTGCGGAGGCGGCTGAAGCGCTTGGTATCAAGGTCTACACAATCGGAGCCGGAACCAGAGGGGAGGCACCCATGCCGGTGAAGGACCGGTTTGGGCGCAGACACCTGATGCGGGTGAAGGTGGATATTGATGATGAGACCCTGGGAAAGGTGGCTGAAATGACAGGAGGGCAATACTTTCGGGCCACTGATACAGAGTCCCTTGAAAAGGTATATAAAGAGATTAACAGTATGGAAACCACCACCAGAAATATTAAAAAATTTGAGAATTATCGAGAATTGTACTCCTGGTTTGTCTTTGCGGCACTGTTTTTTCTGGGAATTGAAATTCTGCTGGGGAGGAGACGTCTGCCATGAGTGACATGATTACATTCGGGGCACCTCTGTGGTTCCCGGTGGGGGCTGCTGTGATAATTCTGCTGCTTCTCTTTTACAAAAAAATGGCAGTGAACAGACAGCGGGCCCTGCAGCGTTTTGCAGCATCCCATCTCCTGGCTAAGTTGTGCAGAAATGTCTCTTCAAGGCGGCGTCTTGTTAAAAGATGCCTGCTGCTTGCGGCAATTGCCTGCTGTTTTGTGGCCCTGGCCAGGCCCCAGTACGGATTTAAGTGGGTGGAGGTGAAACGGAAGGGGATTGATATCCTTTTTGCAGTGGATACTTCCAAAAGCATGCTGGCGGAAGACGTTCGTCCCAATCGTCTTAAACGTGCCAAATTTGCCATCATGGATTTTGTCTCACAGCTTGAAGGTGATCGTGTGGGGCTGATGCCCTTTGCGGGATCTGCTTTTCTCATGTGTCCCATGACCATTGATTACAACGCATTTGAGAGTTCGCTTGATGCAGTTGATACCGAGATTATCCCCAAGGGAGGTACGGATTTGGCTGTGGCCATAGAGGAGGCCGGAGCTGTCCTTTCCAATGAGGCCAACCATAAGATACTGATACTGATCACTGACGGTGAAAACCTGCAGGGTGATGCCCTTGCGGCGGCACGGGATGCAGCAGAGAAGGGTATGACAATTTACACCGTCGGTGTCGGAACCAGCGAGGGCGAACTGGTTCCCATCAGTCGTGACGGAAAAAGTGGTTTTGTGAAAGATGAGGCGGGGAATTTCATAACCTCTCATCTTGATGAAACAATGCTCACCGAGATTGCAGCGGCAACAGGTGGCCTGTATGTGCCGCTCGGAGTCAGCGGAGAGGGACTTGAGACTATTTACCAGGAAAAATTATCCCTGATTCCAAAGGAGGAACTGGCCGAAAAAAGGCATAAGGTTGCCCTGGAGCGGTTTGCCTGGCCCCTTGGTCTTGCCATTGTTCTGCTGATGCTGGAATTTACTGTGAGTGGAAGAAAATCCAGTCGTTCCATCCGCATTCCGTTTATAAAAACGGCCGGACGGAGAAAACGGCAGCAGGCAGCAGCGGGAGTATTGCTGCTCAGCATTCTCTTTTCAGGAGCAGCGGATCTCAGGGCATCTGAAGGAGAAGATGCCTATGGGGCAGGTGATTATATTTCCGCCTCGGAATTTTATGATGAACAGCTGACGGAACATCCGGATGATCCGGTACTTCATTACAATTTCGGGACTGCAGCCTATAAGAATAATATGTTTGAAGATGCAGCAAAGGCTTTTTCCGAGGCCCTGAAAAGTGATGACCTGAATCTGCAGGAAAAGGCGTATTATAATCGTGGCAATGCCCTGTTTCAAAGGGGAAGTGAAACTCTGCAGACAGATCCGCAGCATACAATGGAGATGTGGCAGCAGGCGGTGGACTCTTTTGATGGAGCCCTGCAGCTGAATTCCATGAATGAGGATGCCCGTTATAATCTTGAACTGGTGAAAAAGAAGCTGGAACAGCTGAAAAAGCAGCAGGAACAACAGAAGCAGCAACAGGATCAGAACAAAGACCAGCAGAAGAAGCAGGATCAGAAACAGGATCAGAAGCAGGACCAGAAGCAGGATCAGCAGCAGCAAAAAGGTGACAACAGCGGAGAGCAGAAGAAGCAGGATTCCGGTTCTGATGCTGGTCAGGATGCACAGGAACAGAAACAGGACGGCCAGTCTTCCGGTGATGAGTCTGGAAAACCAAAAGACGATACGTCATCCCGGGGGCAGCAGGACAGTTCTCAATCCGGGGAAGATGCTTCTGCGAAAAAAGATGCTGATAAACAGAAGGATGGACAGGACCCGGCTGCCGCTGCTGCACAAAAAGCCGGAGAAGACAGGGAAGCGACAGAAGAGGCTGCAGCGGAA
>JAMOMO010000452.1 GCA_027067035.1 Desulfobulbaceae bacterium | reverse complement strand
GCTGCTGAGGGTCAGTATCTCTCCCTTTCCCTCCACCTCGGCATCAATAAGTCCCTGGAGTTCGGAGACTGTTGGCATGCGCCAGTCGTCAAAACCACCGCCGTCATATGATTGGCAATAGTCCTGTGCTTCCCTGTAGGTCATGTTGTGTTTGTTGTCGCTGCCGGCCCACATGAGTGTGGTGTTTTTATCAAGAACAGTATCTTTTTTGATCTCAAACCGGGTCAGCTTCGCAGTGTTGGAATCAGCACAGCCGGCAAACACAAGCAGGCAGATACTGAGCAGCAATAGGGTACGCATTGGATGTCTCCGTAGGGGGTTAAGGTCCGAATAATTCAATGCTAATTATAGCTCAGGGCTCTCTGTAAATCTAATAAAAAAAACAGCCGCTGCCGGCGAAGGTTTACTGGTTCAGCATATTTCCGAAACTGCTTTCAGCTTTCCGGATCCTTTTCAGTTGATCCTGAAGGTCTGCTATTTCCGTCTGCCAGTATTCAGCGGAGGCGAATCCCGGGACAATCGGAGCTGCGCCATCTGCCACATACTGATGGGTCAGCCAGGCAATGTAGTGCAGAAAACGCATGGCACGCAACGGCTCAATGAGGCGCAGGCTGCGCTGGTCAAAGTGGTGGAAAGTTTCATAGCCCTCAAGAAAAAGATCGATTTCAAGGAGGGATTCCTGCGGGGTGCCCGGCAGGAGCATCCAGAGGTCCTGGATCGGTGGACCCATGACCATGTCATCAAAATCAATCAGGAAAAAAGATTCCCCGGGCCGGTAGATGATGTTTGAAAAATGGCAGTCTCCATGGATTCTGCCAAGAGGGACTCCCTCAAACAGCGGGCTGATTTCAGAGAGCAGCTCCTGGCTGAGGCTGGAGAAGGTGGCGGCCAGATTCTCCTGTGAAATGACTCCGCTGTCCAGAATAAAGGAGATCTGGGTCCTGGTGGATTGCTCCGGGGTCATGGTTATCCTGTCTTTTGCAGGGTGAACGGCCCCCACTGCATGACACCGCCCCAGCAGGCGTCCGATTTCAAGCCACTGCTCTTCATCAAATTCATCATAACTGCGTCCGCCGCAGCGCTTGAACAGGCTGAAGTAGAGATTTTTGTATTTTCCGAGGGTTTCACCGTCTTTCTGTTTCAACGGAGCAATCACCGGAATCTCCTGGTCATCCAGTTCAAGGAGAAAATCGTGCTCATCCTGCAGGGCTGTTTTTGACCAGCGGTCCGGCCGGTAAAACTTCACCACCAGGCCTTCTCCATCAAGGGTCTCAAGTTCATAGACACGATTGATGTAACTGTTGAGCTGGCGGCAGAGATTGCTGCAGGAAATGCCAAGGGCCTTTTCCACAAGATTGAGTATGGTTTCCGGTCCCAGTTCCGGAAATGCTCCGGGCCGACTGCTTTTTTCTGGAGTATTCATGTTCTCCCGTTTGAGTGTCTCAGTTTTTATGTATGCCTGAACCCGTGAGCGTTCGATGGGTGAAACCGTGCAAAAGAGAGAAGAAAAAAACAGGCCCGTTATTTACAGAAAAATTGATAAAATCGATACCTTATACTCTCTATCAGCAAATTTTCGTCACAGATTCAGGGTATAGTGTGATACTATAGCAGGTAGCAGTAGTATATTCTGAGGTTTTTTGGCAGGATCAGTTTTTCCGGCAGTTATATACTCTCTGTCAGCAAATTTTTGTTACGGATTCAGGAAACAGATAAATCTATTTTAAGGATGAGAGAATGGCCACGTCTGAAGAGTTTGCATGGAAGTCTGATCTGAGCCGCCTTGAGCAGGCCCGGGATGCGTTAATACAGACAGACCCGCCTTCCCTGCCCGGAGAGGGGGAGGGGTATCGTATCAACCCCAGTCTCTCTCTGGTCGTGTGCAGATGGAGACAGCTCTGGCGGTATCTCGATGACAGTGGCAGGGAAGTTGTGCCGGAGGAGGGGCAGGAGTTTGTGCTTGTCTATAAGGCTCCGGGAGACGGTGCCATAAAAATCACTCCGGCAAGTGATCGGCAGCTCCTTGCCCTGAAGCTCCACACCGAAAACCTGGATCGTCATGCAGTTGCCGAAGAGGCCGGGGTTGACGTGGGAAGAGTAGATGCCGCAGTTGAGGAGGCCTGTGCCAGTGGAATTATTCTGGCACCGCCATCAAAACTTGTCCGTTCTGCGGCTCATTATCCCGACAGTGGCGTCGCTGGCTGGAAACCTTATCTCCACTCCGACTATTTTACCCTGCAGTGGCATGTGACCCAGGCCTGTGATCTCCACTGCAGGCACTGCTACGACAGATCAACAATCTCTCCCCTGACCCTTGAGCAGGGGGTGAATATCCTTGATCAGTTCCGGGAATTTGTTCTTGAAAAGAATGTGCATGGTCAGGTGACTTTCACCGGTGGCAACCCCCTGTTGTATGATCACTTTGAGGAGCTGTACCGGGAGGCGGCAAAGCGTAATTTCAGCATTGCTATCCTTGGGAACCCAAGCAGCCGGAAAATTGTGCAGTCGCTTCAGGATATTCAGGCCCTCTCTTTTTACCAGGTGAGTCTTGAAGGGCTGCCTGAACACAATGATTCCATCAGGGGCGCGGGGCACTTTGACCGGATCATGGAATTTCTTGAGATCTTAGACGATCTCTCCATCTACTCCATGGTGATGCTTACCCTGACCCGTGAGAATATGGGGCAGGTGCTGGAGCTTGCCGGGATTTTACGGGATAAGGTGGATCTCTTTACCTTTAACCGCCTCTCACAGACAGGGGAGGGTGCGGCCCTGGCCACTGCGGAGAAGCAGGAGTACCAGGATTTTCTTCATGAGTATCTCGATGCTGCAAAGTCAAATCCCACCATGGCCATGAAGGATAATCTGATCAATATTGTCAAGGCGGAAAGGCAGGAAAAGCCCTTTGGGGGCTGCACCGGATTTGGCTGTGGGGCCGCGTTTAACTTCTGTTCCATATTACCCGATGGTGACATGCATGCATGCCGGAAGTTTCAGTCCCCAATCGGCAATGTTCTGCAGTCATCGCTTCTGGAACTCTATAATTCTGAGGCTGCAGAGCGATATCGTCTGGGACCTTCAGAATGTCGGGGCTGTAAAATCCGGCCTGTCTGTGGCGGGTGTCAGGCGGTTATTCAGTCCAGCGGTCTGGACATCACGTTGAACCGGGATCCCCACTGTTTTATCGCAACAGAAGAGACGGAAGACGATGGTTGAAAGAGAAGCTTTTGTCAATGACAGGGTAGGCAGATATTTCAAGGTCAACGACTACAACTGTGTGCGGACGAACCTGCTGACTCCGGGAGAACACTTTGGCATTGAAATAGGGACTCAGATAATGGCCGCCGCTGTCGGGATGCATGGGGCCGGTAAGTACCGGGCGCAGTGCGGTCTGGTGGAGGGAACATTGATGTTTCCGGGGCTGCTCGGTACTGAAAAAGGTGTTGGGGAAGAGGATATAATTGCTGCCTGTTATGACTTTGGCGAGTCATATGAAGAGATGTTTTCATCACTTCAATGCCGGGATCTTCGGCCGGGTGGCTTTAATGATGATCCGCCTCAGCTCTGTCTTGATCTGGCCTGCAACTCCACGATCTTTTCCCTGGGTTTTGTGGAGGAACGACTGAAAACGTGGCAGTGTGACAGTGCAGTGGCAGAGGACTAATCTTTCTTTTTTCTCTCCTTTTGAAAGATGCGGTGAACCTCTTTTAACAGTTTTTTTACCTCCATGGCCGCATCTGAACTCCGGTTGTGTTCGATTACTGATTTTCCATGCATGAGAGACTGGGCATAGGCAACCCGGTTGTGAAGCCTGGATTGCAGCAGGGGGACGGTGTAGAGTTCACGGATGTATGCGCCGATTTCCTTGCTGAGGTTGGTTCGCGGGTTGACCCGGTTGAGGAGGAAATAGCAGGGAATATCGCGCCCCGCCTCTTTCTGTACCTTGTGACAGGCGTCAATGGTCCGTTTGGCTGAACGGATGTCAAGAGGGGATGCCTGGAGGGGAATAATGATGAAGTCCGCCACCGCCATGGCTTTATACATGATGTGATGGCTGTGTGGCGGGGTATCGATGAAGATAAAATGGAAATCATCCTTCAATTCTGCCACAAGGGTATCAACATCATCTCCCCCATCATAGATACTGAGGTTTGATTTGGGGTACTCTTCCAGGGTCTCAAGGCAGCTCTTCTGCTCGTCTGTGTCGATGAGGGCGGTCTTGTAGTTCATTGCCGCTGTTCCCAGGGCAAGATTCATGGTGGCAGTACTCTTTCCACAGCCGCCTTTCTGGTTGGTCAGTGTGATGATCATCGTGCTTTCCCGGGGATTGAGTTGAATGTTACAGGTAGTATATTGAAAAAATCGTATAGTTTCAACGGGAAAGAAGAGTTACGGGCGATGGTGAATAAAATCGATTTAAAAAGAAAAAATATTATTGAACTGCTGTTGAGATGACTGGTACCCGAATTCCGCTTCAAGTTTGAGAATAATACCCGGAGTGAATTCCCTGTTATATTCTTCTGGAAAGGCAACCTGCGGGGCGACTTCCACAACAAGCCAGTCTCTGTAGAAACGCTGTCTGTAACGGAGACGGAAGATTATATCATTTAGCTGATAATCGGGGCTTGTATGGAAGTAGTTTCCCCATTCGTATAAAATGGCACGATCAATTTTAAAGACCTGATAGAGCGAAAAGATAAGGGCATGGGGGACACCGTTTTTTGCCTCTTCCCAGTTTGCTTCGGTGGTGGTTCTGAAGAGGAGGTTGGATGATACCTGCCTTTCGATATCATACTGGTTCCTGGATTCGAAACCATCATCTGTGTAATACCGGAAACGGCTGGTAAGCCGTCCCTGCCACGAGCCGTAATCGTAGAGACCTCTATAGCGGACACCTGCGTAGGCATAACTGGTGGAGACACCGGCAGAGGATGACAGGTTCATGCTTTCCGTCTGTTTGTGGAAGTATTGGAGGGCTCCCGTTATTGTGGACTCGTCGTCTCTGCTGTTTAAGGCATTGCCTGCCCTGTCAACTTCAAAGTCCTCGTCATCATTGGCTGTGAGGATGAAGTTGAAACGGTTTTGGGTCCCGGGCAGATGTAAACGAATACTCACCCTGGGTTTAAATTCAAATTCGTCCTTGTTCTCAAGCCCTGCCATGAGTTTGAGTTTAGCCCTGGTCTTGTTTTCTTCGGCGGTGTAGCGGTTGCTGTCAAAGAAGGAGTCAAGCCAGGTTGCGGCACTGGTGACTGTTGCTGAAATCGTATCGTAGCTGTTATCAATACTGTCTTCTGTTGCCTGATTTATCAGAGGAAGTTTCGTTTTTTCCCCTTTGATAATCTCACTGGCCCGGTTTTTGTCAACTATATCGATTTCTTTTGCGGCAGCATACCGGGGAATACAGAAAACAAGAGAAATGCCCAGTAGAATAAGGGACGGGACATGGCGGCTGATGGTGGCACTTTTACGTATCATGGGTATCATGGCCTTTGTGTCAGAGGGCTGGCTGGTACCATGGTCGTATCCGGCAGCACTCTCCGGGATGGATCATGGACCTGAAGCCGTGACGAAAAATTGATGATGGACACTGGAGTATACTGATTTTACCAGTTTTCCTGTAAATAGCGACCCAGTTTTTTCTTCCTTTAATTTTGCAGGAGTTGCCGCTT
>JAMOMO010000451.1 GCA_027067035.1 Desulfobulbaceae bacterium | reverse complement strand
ATCCACCACCTTCTTAACCACCTGATCCACGGACTCTGCATGGCCCACGCCGGCATGCAGCAACAGAACAAGCACTACTGAAAAAAAGTTCCTATAGAAGTTCATAGGTATAGTATAGCACATGAGACAGCCCATACACCGTTCCAAAACAGCAGAAATTATGATGAGCGGATTTTTTATAATTATTAAAACTATCTCCCCTGAAATACTGTCATGGATATAAATCAGCATGACAGAACACTGATATTCACCGGATCATGGGATAAAAATGTATTCTTTTTTGACTTTTACACTGAAAATTCGATACAATGAGACACTACGTACTCAATTCCCGGTTATAAATCATTTCCGGTCACATTCCTGACATAATCATGCAGAAAAACAAACAAAAATCTCATTTTACCAAAAGCTACCATTTCTGGGGCATTATCTTTATTCTTGGAATAGCTGTCAGCATCACCGCCATTGATATATTCGGTTCTTTCCGCGTGTTCAATATTCATTCTGAAAACATGCGGACCAGTTACATCTCGACCCAAAAGGAAATTATAAAGCAGGAGGTTATGCGGATTGTCGACCTGATCTCCCATAAAAGAGCAGAAAGTGAGGAGCAGACAAGAAAACTCATCCGCTCCAGAGTTAATGAAGCCCTGGCCATTGCCCGGAATATCTATCTCAAAAACAAAGACACCAAAGACCCGGATACAATTCTTGAGATGATAGTGGATGCCCTTCGCCCCATCCGTTTCAATGATGGCGACGGATATTTTATCGTGATCCGTTTCGATGGAACTCAAATACTTGTCCCGGACAGACCAGAGCTTGAAGGAAAAAACATTTTAGACATACAGGATATCAACGGCCAGTATGTCGTAAAGGACATGGTGAAGATTGCCCGCAAACATGAAGGCGGATTCTACCAGTATCACTGGACAAAGCCGGGACTCAAGGGGCATAATTACAAAAAAATCTCCTTTGTCAGACAGCTGAAGGATTTCGACTGTCTGATAAGTACCGGCCTCTATGTTGATGACATTGAAGCAAAGCTTAAGGAGGAGCTCCTCAAGGAGATAAGCAGGGTACGGTTTGGACGGGAAGGGTATATCTTTGTTAATGATTTTAACGGAGATGTGCTGGTCTCCAACGGGAAACGTTATACGGCCTCAAAAAAACTCTGGGAGATTTCAAGCCAGTCCCCGGATAAGCTGAGACTGCTCTTTGCAAAAGAAAAGGCTGCTGCCTCCACAAATGATGGTGAATTTATTCAGTATTCCTTTGAGAAACTGAACCAGCCAGGTACTGAATTCCCCAAAATATCTTTTATTTATGGAATTCCTGATTTTCAGTGGATCGTGGGGGCCGGTGTCTATCTCGACAATGTTGAAGCAGAGATAGCCGTCATGCAGGCCTCACTGGCCAAGCAGATAAAAACACGAATTCTCTACTCTTCACTCCTCACCCTTCTCATTTTCGCCATCCTCTTCCCCCTGTTTCGCAGGTCTAATAAAAAGCTGCACCAGGATATAGATGTTCTCATCTCCTTTTTCAACGACCTCATCTCCTCCGACAGGCCCATTGACAGAAATCAGATCCAGTTCCATGAATTTGATCAGATGGCAAAAAACATCAACCTGATGTTCAAGGATAAGACCCTGGCACAGTTACGCTTAAAAGATGAGAAGGAGGCCCTTCTTCAAAGCGAATCCAAATACCGCAACACCATGGATTCAGCACTTATTGGAGTGTATATAATTCAGGATTTCATCTTTCAGTATGTAAATCCGGCCATGGCTGCCATGTTCGGCTACACACCCGATGAAATGGAAGGAAAGCTGTCTCCTCTCGATCTTGTAACCCCTGAAGACTATAAGCGTGTCAAAGAAAATCTTATTTTGAGAGCCACCGGAGATCTGCAGAATGCCTATGACATAAAATGTATCAGGAAAAACGGTGAAATATTTGACGCAATGGCCCTTGGCGCCGCAAGTATGCATAATGGCAAACCGGCCTCTGTCGGTACCATGATCGACATCACTGAACGCAAACTTGCAGAAGAAGAATTACGGAAAAGTGAGACCAGGGCCATTGCCCTTCTTGAAGCCATCCCGGACATGGTTTTCCTGATGAATGACAAAGGGGAATACCTCGACTACAAGGCTGACCCCAGTGAGCTTTACGTGCAGGACAGGGAGTCGATAATAGGAAAAACCAGCCATGATCTTCTCCCTGAATCCCTGGCCGTGCTCATTGAGAAGAAGATAAACGAGACCCTTGGCACAGGAAGAATGAACACCTTTGAATATCAGTTGACACTCTTTGACGGAGAGCTTTCTGATTATGAAGCACGAATGGTTAAAAGCGGCAGAAATGAAGTAACAGCAATAGTGCGAAACATCACGGAACGAAAAAAAAGCGTCAAAGAAAAAGAACTCCTCGGACAGCAGCTCAATCAGGCCAAACGGATGGAATCCATCGGTCTCATGGCCGGTGGGGTTGCCCATGACCTGAACAATATTCTTTCCGGAATCATCGGGTACCCGGAATTGATATTGCAGAATGTTCCCAAAGAAAGCGAACTGTATCACCAGATTGAGGCCATTCGTGATTCCGGCATGCAGGCCGCAGCCGTGGTCGACGACCTCCTTACAGTCGCACGGGGAGTGGCAAGTATTCGTGAAAACTGTTCACTCGATAAACTCATACTGAGCTACCTCGAATCCCTGGAGTTTGCAAAACTCCAATCGCTCTATCCCAATGTCACCGTTGATTATACGTTTGACGCGGTCAACAGTACTATTTCCTGTTCCCAGGTTCACATCAAAAAGTGTCTGATGAATCTTGTAACCAACGGTATCGAGGCAGTAACCGATACCGGAAAAGTCACCATTACAACTCACACCCACCATCAGCAGAAGAATGCCGGCAGTGACGACACTCTTGCTGAAGGAGAATATATTGTCCTTGGCATCCGTGACAGTGGACCCGGTATTGCCAGAGAAGATATCGACCACATATTCGAGCCTTTTTACTCCAAAAAGGTCATGGCCAAAAGTGGTACCGGACTTGGTCTCACCGTTGTCTGGAACACGGTTCAGGACCATAACGGGAAAATTATTGTGGACAGCAGTGACCAGGGTACCCTTTTTCAGCTTTACTTCCCGGTGGCCTCTGAAACAGAAAACAGCCCCGATGTAAAAGAATCCGATGCCCAGTCAACCGGACATGGGGAGCATATTCTTATTGTTGACGATGAACCGCTGCTTCGGGATATTGCCTGCCGCATGCTTGAAGCCCTGGGCTATCGTGTAACCTCAGTTGCCAGTGGTGAAGAGGCCATTGCATTTGTTCAAAAAACCCGGGTGGATTTACTCATCATTGACATGTTGATGGAACCCGGCATAAACGGCTACCAGACCTACAAGAAGATCCTTTCAATCCATCCCGGTCAAAAGGCGATTATTGCCAGTGGCTTTTCCGAAAATAAAGACGTTAAAGCAACCCTCAGTCTTGGAGCTGAAGGTTTTATCAAAAAACCCTACTCAATGACCCAGCTGAGCAGAGCCATACAGATAACCCTGAAGAAATAACCGGAAGCACAGTTTCAGCTCTCTTTGTGAGTGTTCGCGGGGAATGAGACATATCTCATTTGAGGAATTGATATTTACAGAAAAACAGCTGTGGCCGGCATGCCATCCTCTCCATCGCCAGATTTTCGTCCCTGATTCAGGTTTTAGCTTTACGAAAACCGCAGAGGATGGCAATATCTCTTCTTCCGACTGTAACTTTTCTGTTTTCCACAACCAACTGACCTCTGTGCAGCACCCATGATTATTCTTTACACCTTACTGCAACTTATACTGCTGCCGTTTTTATGCATCCCGCTGGCTCTGATTTCCCTTGCCATCCCAAGGTACAGACTGAGAAGCCTGCGACGGCTTGGGATAGGCCTGAAGCGGCAGAGAAAAAAAGATACCCATGGAAAAACAACCATCTGGGTACATGCACTGTCCGTCGGTGAAGTCACATCAGCATTACCACTGCTTTCCGCACTGAGGAAGGAGATCCCCGACCTGGAACTGGTATTCTCCACAACCACCCGCTCGGGTGAAGGAGTTGCCGCAAGGCTGCTCACCGGGAAAGTGGATCGCTTTGTTGCCTTCCCCTTTGACTTTCTCCCCGTTGTGAATTTTTTTATCAACACTGTTCAACCGGACCTGTTTATTCTCATTGAAACTGATTTCTGGCCGGCAATGCTCTCCTCCCTGCAAAAGAGGAATATCCCGTCACTTCTCGTTAATGGTCGCATATCGGAAAAATCATTCCGCTCCTACCAGCGCTACTCCTTTTTCTTCAGACCGCTGTTTGCAAGCTTCCACACACTTTCCATGCAGACAGAAAGAGACAAGGACAACCTGATCAAACTTGGCGTGGACCACAGACAGATAGAGACCCTCGGAAACCTGAAATACGATACGGCTCTTTACTCATCCGCCCTGAGAGAACAACCCCTCTCTTTTAAACTTCCGCAATTTCAACAGCTCTTTGTGGCAGGATCCACCCATGAAGGAGAAGAGGAAATCATCCTTGCAAGCTTTAAAGAATTAAAGGCGGATTTTCCTGATTTCTACATGATCATTGCTCCACGTGATGTGAGCCGGGGAAAGGATATTCAACGCATGGCAGCAGATCTTGATTTACAGGCAAACTGTCGCAGCCGGATAAATGCCGGTGGCAAGGATATTCTGGTCCTTGATACCATTGGTGAATTAAACACGGTCTACAGCCATGCCCACATAGCCTTTGTCGGTGGAAGCTTTGTCGAAAAAGGCGGGCATAACCCCATTGAGCCAGCCATTTTTTCAGTACCCGTTTTGTTTGGACCCCACATGGAAGATTTTTCAGAAATCAGTGAGGAACTCATCACAGCAGGGGGCGCTGTCCGGGTGGCAGACGGTACTGAGCTGACCCGCATGCTCAGAAAACTGCTTCATGACAGAGAACTGCTCGCGCACAAAGGAGAGGCGGCACGGAACTTCATCCTCAGCCAGCAGGGAGTGATACAAAACCACATCGATCTCATAAAAACAATGCTGTGAACAGGCTCATAAAACGCATCAGTCACTCCCTGCTCATTTCACTCCTCCTCGCATTTATTGCGGGAATCGTCCTGCAGCAACTTCTGCCCCTTCCACGTTCCGCTCTCCTGATTTCCTCTATTCTCCTCTTTTCTCTCAGTCTGTTTCTCCACAGACAATCAAGGAAACAGGCATTCTACCTCTCTCTTCTTCTCCTCCTCACCGGGATCGGATGCCTCTACTCAGCCCCGCATCCGGAACCGGCAAACGGAGAAACAACTCTCTTTGCAAAAATACCTGCGGAAAAAGATGCTCTCCTCACCGGGACCCTGTTAAAAATGCCTGAATATGATGGGGAACAGACAAAGATAATTTTTAAAAGCGACCACATCCGTCTCAAAGATGAACCCGCTTTTACTCCGGTGAAGGGCCTGGTTCAACTGCGCCTCAAAGATTCCTGGCCCAGGGAATACCTTCCGGGAGACACACTGATTATACGAGCCAGACTCTCAAGACCGTATCGTTTTGCAAACCCTGGAAGCTTCAACTATCCTGGCTATCTTGCACAGCAAGGTATTCGAATCATCGGCAGAATCAGTT
>JAMOMO010000450.1 GCA_027067035.1 Desulfobulbaceae bacterium | reverse complement strand
ACAAGTACTTTTGAGGATTCCATAAATGATATCAGCTCAACCATGATTAACAGCGGTTACTCAAGGGTGTTTGAAGATGAGGCTGATGAAGCGGCCGTGATGATACTGCAGCGGGTCGGGTACAGCGGGCGTGGTCTCATCGACATGCTGACCATCATGAAACAGAATCTTAAACCGGATGGCCTGGATTTTGCCAAGACTCATCCCAGCCCTGAAAGCAGGATTGAGAATGTGAAAAAACTGCTGAAGAGTGGTGATAAACTGGTGTCAAATGATGCACGAACGGCACGTTTTCAGGCTGCAATGAAGGGGGTATGAAAAAGGGGAGGAGGATACTGCTGCAGGTGGTCGGCTCTGCTGCATTGAGTCTGCTCCTGGCCATGCTTCTCTGGAATAGCGGAGTGTTAACCGTCTGGGAGAACAAGGTCTGGGATCTGCAGAGCAGATCTCTGGCCACTCCGTCCCCTTATACCGGTGAGATCACACTGGTGCTGCTTGATCAGGGGAGTATTGAATGGGTACAGGAAAACATGGGCCTTTCCTGGCCATGGCCCCGTGAGCTCTATGGTGCAATTATTCACAATCTCAACCGCTATCAGCCAAAGGCCATTGGGTTTGATGTCCTCTTTACGGAGCCTTCCACCTTTGGTGTTGCCGATGACCGTGCACTGGGAAATGCCATTGCTGAAACGAAATATTTTGCAGCCGGGACGGTTTTTCCCGCACATCAGGGAAAACACAGGAGCTGGCCTGAGGGGACGCCATTTCCTCCCCTGAGACTCCGTTCCAACATTCCTGCAGGCACTCTTCTTCCTGAATACAGTTTTCTCACCATGCCCATAACAGAGCTTGCCGAGCATGCCACGGTTTTGTGTAATGTTCATCATGATCCGGACCCTGACGGCATATACAGGGCCATTGATCCCGTTGTCATGGCGGCCGGTGTTCCGCTGCCCGCGCTGGGACTCGGGATGTACCTCATCACCACGCCCAATGACGTCATATCACTGAAAAAGGGATGGTTGTCCGTTGGCAGCTGCAATATTCCCATTGATGAAAAGGGTCGGGCACTGTTGCGTTTCAGAGGGGGTACCGGAACATTCAACAGGATCAGCGCTGCAAGTCTTCTCAGGGAGGAGATGCGTTTAAGGGATGGCGGAGAAGAGACAGCGGGCAATGGTGATCTTCTGAAAGACAGGTATATTCTTTTTGGTTTTTCTGCTCCCGGTCTCTTTGATCTGCGGCCCACTCCCGTGGATGCCATCAGTTCCGGTGTTGAGATTAATGCAACCCTGCTTGACAATCTGCTCAACAACGATTTTATCACTCCTCTGTCACGTTTTTCTCAACAGATGGTGATTTTCTGCACCGCTCTGGCACTGGGAATGCTCTGTGTTCTGTTTTCAAGTCCAGTGGCCATGACCGCTATTTCCCTGTTTTTCCTTCTGATACCGCCTCTGCTGTCATTTGTTCTGTTTTTCATCGGGTATCGCTTTGAGGTGCTTCCTTTTGAAATAACCATTGCAGGGACCATCAGTCTTCATTTCGTAGTCAGCTACATGCATGAGGGGCGACAGCGAAGATTCATCAAACACTCCTTTGCCCACTATCTCAGTCCCCATGTAATTGAACAGTTGATACAGGAACCGGAGCGACTGCAGCTGGGAGGAGATCGAAAGGAACTCACCATATTTTTTTCAGATCTCCAGGGCTTTACCACGATTTCAGAAAACCTTGATCCGGACCAGCTCATTCAGCTGTTGAATGATTACCTCTCTGCAATGACAGATATTATTCTTGAGGAGAACGGGACCATCGACAAGTATGAGGGGGATGCAATTATCGCATTCTGGAATGCCCCCCTTGATACTCCTGATCATGCTGTCCGGGCGGTTTCTGCGGCACTGCGCTGTCAGAAGAGGCTGGCTGAACTCCGGCCGCTCTTTCAGAAACAGTGTGGCCATGAAATGCACATGCGTATTGGTATTAATACCGGAGCGGCTGTGGTCGGAAACCTTGGTTCCAGCAATCGTTTCGACTATTCCATGCTTGGTGATGCTGTGAATCTTGCAGCACGACTGGAAGGGGCAAACAAGCAATTTGATAACTATACCATGATATCAGAAACAACCTTTGAGCAGATAAACGGCGCCTTTCCCTGCCGTGAACTCGCTCTGCTGACAGTGGTCGGCCGGAAAAAGCCCGTGAGGGTGTTTGAACCGTTTCTGGAAGAGGAGTATCGTGGGAAAAAAGACGGTCTTGCCGTCTTTGCTGCCGGGTTAAATGCTTTTTATATTGGAGATTTTGAAACAGCTATGATTAAATTTAAGGAAATCGCCGATTTTGATCCCGTGGCTGCATGCTATCTGGAAAAATGTGAAACTGAAAAGGGAATCAGGCGTGAAACATGGAGTGGCGTCTGGTCTCTGAACTCAAAATAGAGTGAATCATGGAGAGCTCTCTGTACAGAAGGGATCAGGGTGCTGAAGGAGATGGGAGCACTTTACAGGGAAGGTTGTTAACGGACAATCACGGGCTGTGCGTAATTGATGTGCAGCGTAGAGTAGAGGTTTTTTGATGGCAACAGATATGCGCCGGGAAAAAAATACAGTTGAGTCTATTCTCAGTACCATCCGTTCATTGAATCAGATCAAGGGAGTGGATATGATCCTTGATCGGATCCTCTTTGAGTCACGGAGGCTGGCAAATGCCGATGCCGGGTCCATCTATCTCCTGAAGGACAACAAGCTCGTCTTCAGCAATGTTCAGAATGACAGCCTCTTTGGGAGCAGGGGAGCTGGCGCCGCCCTGTATGCAGATTCTGTGTTGCCTGTCAGCAGTGAGACCGTGGTTGGTCATTCGGCCCTCACCAAGGAGACGGTGGTCATAGATGATGCCTATAATCTTGATCCCGATGTTCCCTACACCTTTCAGTCTTCCTTTGACGAGGAGAGCCACTATCATTCCCGTTCCATTCTGACCATACCGCTTATCAATTCCAATGATGCCCTGGTTGGTGTTATCCAGCTCATCAATGCCCGTGATGAACATGGCCAGATCACCACCTTCTCAGAACACAGCAAGACCATGGCCTTTCTCTTTGCCAACAGTGCGGCAGTGATTATTGAGCATGGTCTGCTGAACCGTGAAACCATTCTGCGCATGGTGAGAATGGCGGCTCTGCATGATCCTAAAGAAACAGGGGCTCATGTGCAGCGGGTGAGCACCTTCAGTGCGGAAATATATCAGCGATGGGCTGAGAAAAAAGGTATTCCTGACCAGGAGATTAAAAACTTCAGAGACCTCATCAGCCTTGCCGCCATGTCACATGATGCGGGTAAGGTTGGAATATCGGACACCATCTTGAAAAAACCGGCCAAACTCACGGATGAAGAGTTTGGTGTCATGAAAAGACACACCATCTATGGGGCACAACTGTTCACAGACGCCGCCACAGAGCTGGACAAGATGACCTACGAAGTCATTTTGCACCATCATGAAAAATGGAACGGTAAAGGCTATCCAGGGAAAGTGGAGCACTGTGAGGGCACTGAATGCTCCAGATCCCTGGCCGGTGAGGAGATTCCCCTTGCAGCACGAATTGTGGCGCTGGCTGACGTCTTTGATGCGCTGAGTTCAAGCCGCTGCTATAAGGAGCCCTGGGAGAAGGAAAAGGTGTACGATGTTATTCGCAGTGAGAGCGGGAAACATTTTGACCCGGAGCTGGTGGAGGTCTTTTTTGAGATCATTGATATTCTCTGTGCCGTACAGAGGAAATATCAATGAACGCTGTTTTTTGTTTTTGTAATATGGATATGATTTCTTTTGAATAGCTGAGAGTTGATGAAGGATAAAGAGTTGATACAGAGCCTGAAAGAAGAGATCAGGACTCTTCGGTTCCAGAGTGAAATTCTTCGTGTTCAGCAGGAGGAGAGTCGTGATGGGATACTTGTGGTCGATTCTGACTGGAATATACTGTCCTATAATCAACGCTTTGTGAATATGTGGGGTATCCCCGGGCATGTACTGGCCACAAAGGATGACCGGGCATGTATCGCCACTGTACTGGATAAACTGAGGGATCCGGCCCAGTTCATGGCTCAGGTGGAATACCTGATGGTCAATCCCACCCGCAAGACCCAGGAAGTTCTGGAGCTGAAGGATAACCGTTTTTTTGATCGTTCCTCATCACCCATCATAGACAGCAGCAATACACTCAGTGGAAGGATATGGTTTTTCCGGGATATCACTGAAACAATGTTGACTCAGGAGGAACTGAAACAGCAGAATCAGAAACTCGAGAAACTTGTCCACCAGCGGACCGAACAACTGGAAAAGGTGAATGAGGAACTTGAAGAAAAGGTGAGACAGCGAACCCTGAAGCTGAAAGAACAGAAAGAGCGCCTTCAGGTGATAACGGAGAGTGTCCCCGGGGTTGTCCTCCAGTTTTATGTTCGGGATGACGGGGAACAGGGCATCCGGTATACCAGCTCCAAGCTCTTTGAGACTTTTGGTGTTGAGTTCAGTGATGATCCCCCCTTTCTGCTGCAGCAGCTGGTCTCCAATATCCATAAAGATCACCTGCAGTCGTTTCTCGATTCCGTCACAGAGTCGATACGGAATAAAAGTCCCTGGAAATGGAAGGGTCAATATGTAAAACCCGACGGAGAGTGTATCTGGATTGATGGCTATGCCCTGCCCACTGTTCGGGGCAGAGAACTCTGTTTTGACGGGTTGCTTCATGATATTACAGAAAAAGTGGAACGTGAGGTACAGCGTCTCGAAACCGCCAGGCAGCAGGAGCAGCTGAAAAAAATCGAGAGCCTCAAAACCATGGCCGGTGCCATAGCCCATCAGTTCAATAACAGTATGATGGCTGTTCAGGGAAACCTTGAGCTCATGACCCTGTCTCTCCCTGAAGGCAGTGCTGAGTATGATATGGCAATTGACGCTGCCAAGGCTGCCAGCGGCGCATCGCAGATCGGCTCAATGATGTTGAGCTATGTGGGGCAGAAGAGGTTACAGGCAAGAGAGCTGTCTTTTGCTGACACTGTCCGTGAAAATGTAAAACATTTTGAAAGAAATCTTCCTTCTTCCATCTCCCTTGATGTGTGTATTCCCGAAAAGACACTGTACTGCAATATCGACCGGTTTCAGATGAAAGAGGTTGTGGAGAGTATACTCAACAATGCTGTTGAGGCGATGAAAGGCGGTTCCGGTAAGATTAGCGTCACCTTCGGAAGCGAATATTACTCATCCAGAGATTTTCCGGTGCCATTCCAGAATGGTCGGCTCAATGAGGGAATGTATGCGTTTTGTCAGATTCAGGATAGCGGGCATGGGATAAAAACCGAAGATGTGAATAAGATATTTGAGCCGTTTTATACGACTCGATTTGTGGGCAGGGGACTTGGCCTTGCCTTGACCGTTGGAATAATGCATCTGCATAATGGTGCAATAATTGTCAAGAGCAAACCGGGTAAGGGAACAAAGGTGCGGATACTTCTGCCTGTCTCATCAGCCTCCCGGGAAATTGTTCCTTTTCATGATGATAAGTGGAGTAGTTCGCAAGGCTGTTTGTCCGGGGATGTGTTGCTTGCAGATGATGAGCCGATCCTTCTTATGGTCAGTAAGATGATGCTGGAACAGCTTGGTTTTACGGTACATACCGCCACTGACGGTCAG
>JAMOMO010000449.1 GCA_027067035.1 Desulfobulbaceae bacterium | reverse complement strand
GGCACTCACAATGATGGCCACCATCAGGGTGGAAAAGGAGAGCTGCACATCCGCTATCCGCATCAGCACCGCATCAATCCGCCCGCCGATATAGCCTGAAATCAGTCCCACACCAATACCGATAATTGCCTGCAGGAAAACAGCGCCGATACCAATCAGCACCGAGGTTCGCAGCCCGTAGAGCATGGTTGAAACCAGATCCCTGCCCTGAATATCGGTGCCGAGAAAGAAACGGGAATCACCATCGGCCATCCAGGAGGGAGGGATTTCAGAATCCATGATATCAATGGAGGTGGTATCATAGGGATCATAGGGGGCAAGCACGGGGGCAAACAGTGCCATCATCAGCAGCAGCGCAAGAACCAGAAAACTGAATATGGCCACCTTGTCCCGTTTGAAACTGTACAGGAGATAGGACTCCCTGAATTTTTGTCGTCTGCTCTGCATCAGCGTGAGGCTATGGTTACCGTTGGATTAATTATTCCGTAAATGATGTCAACAAAGGTATTTACCACCACAAACAGGGCACCCACCACCACCAGATAGGCAACCAGGAGGGCAGTATCGGAGCGTTCCACAGCTTCAAGAAACATAAACCCCATCCCCTGCCACTGAAACACCGTCTCGGTGAGGATGGTAAAGGCAATGAGAATACCAAGCTGCACCCCGCCCACGGTGATCACCGGAAGAAGGGTATTTTTAAAGGCATGTATCAGCCAGATCCGTTTTCTGGTCAGCCCTTTGGCCCAGGCATATTTAATATACTCCGTTTCAAGCACTTCCATCATCTCGGAACGGATAAGCCGGATAAAAAGCGGCAGCATAATGGACGACAGGGCAATGGAGGGGAGAATCAGGTGCTGCAGTCCATCCAGGGTGAGCAGACCACTCTCCCACCCCATTACATTCACCGTTTCTCCGCGCCCGTAGGAAGGCAGCCAGTGCAGCTGCACGGAAAAAATATAGATGAGTACAATGGCCGTTAAAAATACCGGAATGGAGACCCCCACAATGGACAGGCCCATGGCCAGGCGGGAAAAAAAACGCCGGGGATATATGGCCGAATAGAGCCCCACAGGGACCGAAACCAGCAAAATGATTACGCTTGCAGCAAAGACGAGCTCAATGGTGGCCGGTGCCTTGGAAAAGATCACATCCAGGGCCGGTTTTTTGAAGAAGAAAGAATGGCCGAGATCCCCATGCAGTGCATTTTTCAGAAAACGGCCGTACTGCACAAGAAAAGGATCATTCAGCCCCAGTTCCTGCCGGAGAATCTCGCGTTCTTCAAGGGACACTGAAACCCCGACAAGATCACGGACCGGATCACCAAGCTGGTGTTTCACGGAAAAACCGATAAACCCGATGACCAGCATAACAACAGTGGCCTGAATTATCCTGCGAACTATAAATGCAAACATTAACGCCTGATGTCTAAAGATGAATGGATAAAAAGCAGCTTACGCCGAAAACGGAGAGCATACCAGATCAAGAATCAAGAATCAGCAATAATTATCAACAAAAAAGGACAGGGATACACATTGCACCCCTGTCCTTGTTTTGTTTCCATACTGCGATTGTCTTTCCTACTCTACAACCAGGTCACCAAAGTAGGGAAAGTTCTGGGCATTGACGATTGCTTCCAGCTTGACATTGTTCTTTGCAGCCCAGGAGAGGTGCTGCCAGTGCAGGGGAACAAATGCAGCATCATCATAGAGAATCTGCTCCACTTCCTGCAGCATCAGCGCACGCTTTTCAAGATCGGTTTCAGTCTGAGCACCGAGTACAAGCTCATCAACCTTTTTATTACAGTAGTTCCCGGAGTTATACTGTCCGTATCCCGTTTCCTTGTCAGGACACATGGTCAGAAACTCTGAAAAATTTCCGGAATCTTCAGTATCTGAGTGCCAGCCGATCATCATGATATCCGCGGCACGATTATCAAACTCAGGCCAGTACTGGGCCTTGGGCATGGTCTTGAGATTTACCCTGATACCGATTTTAGAAAGCATGGAGGCAACGGCTTCAGCAATTTTCTCATCACTGACATAACGGTTATTGGGTGCCAGCATGCTCACCTCAAAGCCCTTCTCGTATCCCGCCTCTTTCATCAGCTCTCTGGCCTTTTTCACATCAAAGCGGGGAACAAGATTCTCCTTATAGCCGACATAGCCTTTGGGACCCTGCTGACCTGCTGCAGTGGCGGTCCCTTTCATGATTTTTTTCACGATTCCAACATTATTGACAGCATGTACAATTGCCTGACGGACACGAACATCTTTAAATTCCGGACGCCTTTCCTGATTGAGCTGAAAGGTGATAATACGTCCGCCGGACATGGTCACAAGATTGGCATCCTTGGCATTCTCCACCATTTTAAAATCCTGTGGAGAGACAGGCATGATGAAATCAACATCGCCGGAGAGAAGGGCTGCCACACGGGTGGGATCTTTTTTAATGGGAGTGAGAATGATCTCATCCACATTACCGGGAGATTTGGTGTCCCAGTAGTCTGCAAAACGCTTGAAAACCATTTTCACACCCTGCTCACGCTCGGCAACAACGTAGGGGCCTGTGCCCGACTCATGACTGAGTGCAAAAGAGGAACCGGTCTTTACTATGGCATCTTTGGGCTCACCATTCTCGTCAGTTCCCGAGTAGAACTCTGAATCCATGGGAAAGATATAGGTGGCCATGTTCAGCAGAAGGGCGTAGGGTTTCGCTGTCTTGATATCAACGGTGTAGTCATCAACAGCAACCGCTCCGGTGAATGGCTCAAACAGTCCTTTGAAGTCCTGGCTCTTTTTGAGACGATCAAGGGTCCAGACCACGTCTTTTGCTGTGAATGGATTTCCACTGTGGAATTTTACGCCCTTGCGCAGATAAAAACGCATGGTGTTTTCATCAATGCGCTCCCACTTCTCCGCAAGGCGCGGCTCAAACTTCATATCCTGGGTCCAGCGAATCAGCGGATCAAAAACCATATGGGAATATTGCAGCATGCCGCCTGAGAGCTGTACATGCGGATCAAGGGAAACCGGATCGGCATCCATTGCAAGTTTCAGGGTTTTAGCACCTGCTGTGCTTGCAGCAAGCAGCAGAACCAGCAGCAGTGAAACAAATTTCAATCGTCTCATTTCATTCTCCTTTCCCCGAATTCCAGGGATGTTATTTGACCAGGCATACAAACACCACACACCATTATTTTACTACACAAGATATTATCCTTTGTCACGAAATGATTGAAGCATCTTTCACAAATCCAGTACCTGTCTGGCATTTGCGCTGGTCTGTACCACAATAGTATCAAATGACTCACCACGCAGTTGAGCCAGTATCATGGCAGTTTCCACAATATTGGCGGGAGTGTTTCGTTCCCCGTGACGGGAGGCGGGCGGGATGTCCGGAGAATCAGTCTCCAGCACCAGAGCAGTCAGGGGAAGTGCCGTCGCAACAGAACGGATCCTGCTGGCCCGATCATAGGTAACAGTACCGCAGATGCTGATCATAAACCCGAGTTTGATATAGTGTTCCGCCTGCTGCAGGCTGCCGCTGAAGGCATGGACTATCCCCCCGCCATCGAAATTCTTCCTGCGCAGAATGGACTGCACCTGGTCATGGGCCTTGCGCACATGGAGCAGCAGCGGCAGTGACGCCTCCTTTGCAATGTCTATCTGGGCCTCAAAGAGTTCCTGCTGCCCCTTCCGGTCTCCATCCCTGATATAATAATCCAGACCGATCTCCCCCAGAGCCACAAGACCGCCGCCACATGCAATGTCCCGCAATGCTGCCAGATCCCCTTCCCGGTGTTGTGACAGGTACATGGGGTGCAGCCCAATGGCAGCGAAGAGATCCGTCTCTGCCGCGGACAGGGCCAGAATTCTCTCCCAGCCGTTTCTGATCACTCCGGGAAGCACCTGGGCCGAAACACCCGCCTCCCGGGCGGCGGCAAGAACCACCTGAAAATCATCATCAAACAGCGGCAAATCGATATGGCTATGGGTATCTATCACTGACAAATTCCTCAAAACAGAGTATAATCCAGCCAATAAAAACGCTTTTTTCTCCCTCACAATACCATTAATTGAAGTGAAAAACATTATGACACCTGAAGATATGCGTGAAAAGGCAATGGATCTTTTCAAGAAACGGTTCCACTGAAGTCAGGCGCTCCTGGCCGTGGGCCTGGAAAAAATTGGACAGTACGATGAGAATGTTATCAGGGCAGCCGGCGCCTTCGGGGGCGGTATTGCTGCTTCAGGATCAGTCTGCGGTACCCTGCTTGGTGCTGTTGCTGTAATATCATCACTGCACAGCAGAGGAAATCTTGACGACAAGGAGCACCCCATGATGTGGGGCGCCAGCCAGAAGCTCGTCAAACAGTTTGACAAGCTCACCCAGCCCTACGGAGGAAAAAACTGCTCCGACATTGCCCGCGTGGACTGGACAAGCAGAGATGAGGTAAAACAGTACTACTCCGGGCCTGACTCCACCAGAGAAGACTGTATCCGGCTGGTGGGTGACTTTGCCTTCACCCTGGGCACCATCCTTGACAAAGAACTGGCACGGCTGGGAAAATCATGACCGGCGTTGAAATTTTCCGCGGTGACATAACTCTCCTTGAGGTGGATGCCATTGTCAATGCCGCAAACAATTCACTTCTGGGTGGTGGCGGGGTTGATGGTGCCATCCACCGTGCCGCAGGCCCTGGACTGCTGGAAGAGTGTGAAGGCATTGGCGGCTGTCCCACTGGAGAGGCCAGAATAACACAGGGCTACAATCTTCCCGCCCGTCACGTCATCCACACCGTGGGCCCTGTCTGGCAGAATGGCCAGGCCGATGAGGCAGAGCTGCTGGCCTCATGTTACAGAAACTGCTTTCTACTGCTGGAACAGAACAGACTCAGCTCCATAGCCTTTCCGGCCATCAGCTGCGGGGTTTACGGATATCCGGCAGAGGAGGCGTGCAATATAGCGGTGAGGGAAACAGAAACATTTCTAAAGAGGGCAGCAACAGGGACAACGGTCTTCTTTGTCTGCTTCAATGACACCATTGAAGCGGCATTACGGCAGCACCTCTCCCCCTGACTCAGCAGCAGACCTCTTCCCGGGGCAGCTCAGAATCTTCCGAAACACCGCAATCCTCTTTTTTCAACACAACAATATCTCTCTTTATTCTTTAATTATAATAATCTATCCCACTTTTCCCCGGAACACCCGTTATAATTCCTGTTTTCCAGCTTGACTCAAACCCTACAACGTGCCACAATCACACTTGTGGTAGGTTATTTTGGAGCTGTCTGACACATCATACAGGATTTCCTGAATCCGTGAACGTTCCATGGGCGAAACTGCACAACAGAGTGAAGAAACAAACGGGCCGCTGTTTTCAGGAAAACCTGTAAAAGAACTCTACTCAACTGTTTGTTGCCACATTTTCGTCACAAATTCAGGAATTATGTAATGTTGCCCGACAAACTCTTCAACACGTCCCGGTACTTTAAGGAGTTTGCAAATGAAACAGTTTTTTATTGTTATGACATGTGTTCTTGCCGTGGGAGCGACTGCTCTCACTGTGTCGGCCAGACCCAAGAAACGTTTTGATGAAACAACAGGAACCTGCAGGATTCTCAATGTGGGCCCTCTGGAGTGGGAAAGTCTTCCCTGGGGTCAGGGTGGCAAGGGATTCAAACAGG
>JAMOMO010000448.1 GCA_027067035.1 Desulfobulbaceae bacterium | reverse complement strand
GTCCGGCACAGATGGTGGCTCGGTTTCGGAAAGATCAGACACTGTTTCCGTGACCGGTTCGGGAGAGGTGACTGTCTCCTGCTGGATTGTCGGAGAGTCCTGTTCTGTCTGCAGGGCAGTGATGGGAGTGACTATTGTGCTGTTGATATAGTTTATCGGGTTCCAGTTGAAGTACCAGCAGAGCCCGGCAAGAAGGGCCACGCAGATGATGGTGAGGATGCCTTTACTGGTGGCTGATGATATGGAGGCGGGTTCTGCATAGTTGGTCAAACTCTGACTTTTTTTGACTGGTGGTTTGGCCGGTTTTTTGGGAGCTCTCTGTTCAGGATCTTTTTCAGCCTCATAGCGGCCGAGAATCTCCTGAGGGTCGAGCCCGAGGAAGCTTGCGTAGAGCGAGTAGAAGCCCCGGCAGAACGCTTCTGCCGGCATTTTGTCGTGGGCACCTTCTTCCATGGCCTGCAGAATAGGCAGGGAGATTTTTGTTGCCTCGCTTACTTCGGAGAGTGACGCGCCTTTCTCTTCGCGATGTGTGCGGAGGAAGCTTCCAAGAGACTGTTTTTCTTCCAGGGTGTCTTCGTCAGACATTGTGGTCGCCTTTGTGAATAAGAAATATTATAAAAATGTAATCATTTCTGATGCTGCAACTCCATGAGGGTTGGTTAGATACTGTAGTTTGATAATGAAAAACTTACAACTTTTTGATATAGGCCTGTTTCTTGATTTTGGTGACCCACTCCTCAAACTGCTCTTTCAGTTTTTGGTCATAGAGCTTTTTGCGGATCTCCTCTTTCACCGAGTCAAATGAGGCCTGTACCACTATCTGGCCGTCCTGGCTTGAAAGCAGTTTGAAAAACTGGTACCCGGAAGGTGTCTCAATGACTTCACTGATCTCGCCCGGAGAGAGGTTCAGCACCGCCTTTTGCATGTAGGGGGCCATGTCTTCTTTCTGAAAGACACCGAGATCACCGCCATCGGCTGCAGAGGGAAGGTCGGAAAACTTCTGGGCCAGGGTTCGGAAATCCTGCCCGGCCTTTACCAGGGCATGGACACGTTCAGCGCGTTTCTTTGCATCCATTTTATCGGCATATTTTGCAGCTGTTGAACCGTTTTCTCCTGATTTTCCCCAGATAAAACCCATCTGCATGAGATAGTAGCCGCCATCACTCACGTGTCTGGTGTAGTGGGTGTCATAGTAGTCGAGAATCATGTCGTCAGTGATGATGATTCTGGAGCGGATTTCGTAATTCACCAGTTTGGACTGGAGAATCTGGTTGCGCAGGGTGTCGAGGTAGCTGTCATAATCCATTCCCATCTGCGCCAGCTGCTCTTTCAGCATTTCAGGGGTCATGTTGTTATTGGAAAGCATCTGATTTTCAGCGGCCTTCAATTCAGCATCGGAGACGGTAATCTCCTGTTTTGCAGCCTCCTGCATGATGAGTTTTTTATCAATGATGGTGTCGAGGACTTCGTCCCGGGCACGGATGAGGGCATCTTCCACCTGTGCCGGGGGGGCTTTTTCAGTGATGGCCTTAAAGAACTTGGCGCCCTCCTGGTTCACTTCCGACATGGTTATTACTTCGTCATTGACCACAGCCACCACCCGGTCCACCAGCTCGGAGGCGTGAAGAGAGGAGTTTGTGAGAATGAGGATGATGAGGGTTGCGGCAGTGACAAAGAGGCTGGAACGGGAGAGTATCTTCATGGTCAGATCATTTGTATGTGGGAAAAGGAATGGCGTTACTGCAGGTGCCACTGTTAATTGTAACCCTTAAACTGTTCTGTTTCTGCGGGTCGTTCTCTGTAAAAATGCCGGGCTGCATCAGCAGCAGCTGTTTTTGAGTGCAGAGGAAAGCTAATCTGCTTGTTTTCTGGAGCTACTTTACCATAAAATAGTCATCCAGCCAGTATTTCCGGTGAAAAAAAAACAATGTCATCGGAAAGTGGAAGATTTTTCTACTATAACGTGATGATGGAATCATTTACCGGCTGAAAAACTCACGGAAAGAGCGTGTTAAAGGATTGCTTCCCGGTTGACTTTCTTTCAATATTGCATATTTTGCTATATACTATGTACCATAATAATTTGGTTGGGTACGAATATTTTCAAGAGGATTTACTTTTATGAAACAAATCAATTGCTCTCGACGTGTCAGGCTGCTGTTTGCGGCCCTGATCCTTATGGCAGTGTTTGTTCAGCCTGTGGTGGCTGCATCAAAGATGCCTTCCTTTGTGTTGCCGGATGTGATGACTGGAGATGATATAAACAGTGAACAATTTACTGGAAAAACACTTCTTGTAACCTTCTTTGCCACATGGTGTCCGCCGTGTATGCAGGAGGTTCCGAACCTGATCAAGCTCCAGAAAGACTATGAGGGAAAGGGCTTTTCGGTGGTTGCGTTGTCAATGGATGAAGGCGGCTCCGGGATAGTAAAAAAGCTTGTTGAAAAGCGCTCCATTAACTATCCGGTACTCATGGCTGAGGGTTCAATTGCCCGTGATTTTGGTGGTGTGGTGGGGATTCCAACGTCTTTTCTGATAAACAGCAAAGGGACCGTGGTGAAGAAATATCCCGGCTATGTCTCCTATGTAGTGTTGGAAAACGACATTAAAAAAATAATGAATTAGGATTCAGTATTTGGGTGATTATGGTTGACAACTGCAAGCTTGGATTTTATATTGACCCATTAAATTTGTAGCACTAAAGATCTGGAATTGTTCCGGAGAACAACAAACCCGTTATTGAGGAGAAGACACATGAAAAAAGGTATTGTATCTGTAGTATTGGCCCTTACTTTCGCTGTAAGTACCGTAGCTGTTGCTGCAACTGTTAAATGTACCGTTGATTCTGTAGCCGGTGACACGGTAACCATGACCTGCAAGAAAGCAAGTAAACTCAAAGCTGGTGACTCCGTGAAAGTTAAAGCTAAAAAGAGTGGTGGTGCTGCCATCGAGGGTTGCTAATTGACATAATCCTCTTTTTTAGTTAGCTTGCAGGGGCCGGTTGATATTTGATATCAACCGGCCCTTTTTTTTGTTTTTTTATACGCGTTGTGCTTCTGTCCATTCGGCAGGACCGACTCCGCTCTGTTACCGGCCATGAGGTGAACGTTTGGAAATTCTTAAGGCATTACTGTTGGGGGCCATTCAGGGCTTAACCGAGTTCCTGCCCATTTCAAGCTCCGGGCACCTGGTGCTTGTCTCAAAGCTGCTCAAGTTTCAGGAGCAGGGACTGGCCTTTGATGTCTTTGTCCACCTGGGAACGCTTGTTTCCATCTGCATTGTTTTTCGAAAAGAGCTGTCTGCAATGGTGAAGGCTCCCCTTGCAGTTTTTCGCGGTGAGGCTGATGAAGAGCTGAAACGGTATTTTCAGTGGGATATTTATGTGGTTGTGGCCACCCTGCCGGCGGTGGTGGTGGGGCTGTTTCTGAAAAGCAGCATTGAACAGCTCTTTGGAAATATTCTCCTGGTCTACAGCATGCTTTTTGTCACCGGAATTATCATGACCGTGACTCCCTATATAAAGGATACCGGAGTGAAGCTGAACTGCCCCCGGGCACTTGTCATCGGCTGTGCCCAGGCCATGGCCATCTTCCCCGGTCTGTCGAGATCCGGATCAACAATTTTTATGGGAATGCTTCTGGGGGTTAACAGGGAAACCGTGGCCCGTTTTTCCTTTATCATGTCCATACCCGCTATTATCGGGGCCGTGGTGCTGCAGTCCAAAGATCTTATTGCCAATCCGCCGGCGGCTGACAGTATGCTGATGATTGCCGTGGGAACGGTGGCATCAGCGATTTGCGGCTACCTGGCAATCATGCTCCTGCTCGGGGTCATCCGCAGGAACAGGCTGCAGTATTTTGGGTACTACTGTCTGCTGCTCTCTTGCGGAGGGCTTTTTTACACCCTGGTCCTTGCCTAACAGTTAACCAAGAGTACTTGAATAATAAATATGGATATCAGAACATTACCAGAGGAAGAACGGGAAATATATAACCGTATACACGCCCAGTACAAGCTGAGCTTTGACAAGTTAAAGGTCAGGGATACCACCATTCGTCTCCTGAAGGTTGCCGATATTGAAGAGTTTCTTGACGGGAAGGATCCCTTTGCAGATGTGAGTGAGTTTCCCTTCTGGGTGAAACTCTGGGAGGCGGCGATGATCCTCTCCTATGCCCTGGCTTCTCTGCCTGATCCTAAGGGACAGACCCTGCTGGAGATCGGTGCGGGGCTCGGTGCTCCGGGAATCACCGCTGCTGCCTGCGGCTTTGATGTGACCCTCACTGATTACGAGGATATCATCATGGATTTCCAGAAGGTCAGTGTGGCCGCATCGGGTCTGCACAATGTGCGCTGTGCTCATCTGGACTGGCTCAATCCCCCTGAGATGGAGCCTTTTGATGTGATAACAGCTGCAGAGGTCTTGTTCCGGGAAGAGTTTTTTGAGCCGCTGCTTGCTGTGTTTAAAAAATACCTCAAACCCGGCGGGACCATCTATCTTGCCCATGATGCACGAAGGAAATGTCTTCCCCTGTTCATGGAACGGGCAAAAAAAGAGTATGATATAGCCGGCAGCAAACAGAGCATGCGCAAGGATGGTCAGGACATAACCATAATCATCAACCGCCTTCGCTTGAAAAAGGCCTGAGCAGGGGGGAATTTGCTGTATCCTGTCAATCTCAATATATGCGGAAAACTCTGTCTGGTGATCGGCGGCGGCAGTGTGGCCAGTCGTAAGCTGGATTCGCTGCTGCCATGTGGAGCAACGCTCAGGGTGATCAGCCCCGTTGTCTGTGATCATATCGCAGCACTGGCCGGAGACGGTCTGGTGGAGTGGCGTGAGAGGGGTTACAGGAGAGGTGACCTGCAGGGGGCGGCGCTGGTGTTTGCCGCAACGGATAGTCCGCGGATCCAGAAAGAGATTGTGGCGGAGGCAGGCGAGGCTGATATTCTGGTGAATGTGATTGATATGCCCGAGGCCTGCAGCTTTCAGGTACCGGCATCGTTTCGCAGGGGGGAGTTGCTGCTCACTGTGGCCACGGGGGGAGGCAGTCCGGCACTTGCTGCCAGAATCAGGCGTGATCTGGAGAGGTTCTACGGAGCGGAATATGGGCAGCTTGTGGCGATGATGGCCGATATCCGGAAGGAGATTGTTTCATCCAGCGATAATCCTGCAGAGCATAAGAAGGTTTTTGAAAAAATACTTGATGGGGATGTACTTGATTGTATAAAAGAACAGCGCTGGGAAAAACTCGAGGGGCTGCTGCGGAATATCCTGCCCGCCGGCATGGATCTGTCCGGTCTGCTTGAGAGAATGCAGAATCATAACAGGGAATAACGTGCCTGATGTTTCAATTCTGTGGGAGATATGATTATGTTGGGTGAAATCAACTATCTTTTGTTTAACAGTGTGGTGGCTGTGAGTTTTGTGGCCTGCGCTGTGTATCTGGTGTTCTTCTTCAGCCAGCGGGAGGAGCTGCGGAAAGTTGCCAGAATGATATTCCTGTGCTCCGGAATTCTGCAGAGTCTCTATATCCTTTCCCGTTATTTCCTTGCAGGCTACACGCCGATCACCTCCCAGCACGAGGCGGTTGTCTTTTTTGCATGGTCTGTTACCTGGGCCTATCTCTCCTTTCACTGGCGTTATTCGGTGAAGAACTTCGGCACCTTTGTCTCTGTCCTGGTGCTCATCATGCTGCTCATTGCCGCC
>JAMOMO010000447.1 GCA_027067035.1 Desulfobulbaceae bacterium | reverse complement strand
AGAAGAAATTCGGTGCGGAGACTTCGGCCTATCTGCGCTGGGCCGGACGTTATCAGGATATGGACCGTCCCTCCTACGGGTCTGTGAAATACAGAGTGGAGGAACATGACATTGAGGCTCAGGTGGATATGACCGGGGTCTCAGGCCACTCCCTTGCCTTTGGCGGAAATTTCAAAACCACTGCCATCTACTCCCATCCGGTACAGCCGGATGTCTTTACCCTTGTGGAAGAAAATATCTATGAAAACTGGCTGGGAATCTTCGGCTCTGACAGGTATCAGTATTCCAGCCAGCTCTTTTTTGAGGCACAGTTGCGCGGTGATTACTATTCAGAGGGTGATTTCGACTGGTCAGGCAGGTTGTCCTCCATTTATGGAATCGATGCAGCATTGAATCATGTGGTCCGCCTGAGTGTTGCCAAATCCTACAGACAACCGGTGGGCTTTGTCCGTGATTCCATTTTCTATAATGATCCGGAACTGTCTCCCTATTCTTTCAGCTTTACAGTTGCACCGGATATGGATTCCGAGCAGGCCTGGTCCCTTGAGGGAAGGTATCAGTGGAACTTTTTAGAGGGATTGAAGTTTAAAAGCGACCTCTATTACATGTGGTACGACAATCTCATAGGCGTTCAGGATGAATACGGGATAACCAATTCCGGTCTGCCGTCGTTTGAGTATGTGGTGAATAACACCGGCGGTGCAAAGGGATACGGGCTGGAACTTGAACTTGATTATGAATCAGGCCCCCTGGTATGGCGGATCTGGTATGCCTATAATGACTTTGAAACAGAGTTTGAGCATCAGTGCATACGTTCATTCCTGCCTGCGACCAATAAGCTGGGTCTGAGTCTTCGCTGGACAATTGATGAAAGGTGGATTTTCAACGGGCAGTATGCCTATTCCGATCTTGTGGACAGAGACATAGATGACTACTCAATAGATTCCTCAAATCATCTTGACCTGACCATTACAAGGAGGTTCCTCGGCAGTGGCGAGCTGATGATCGGGGTCAGGGATCTTTTTGTCAGAGAGTATGATCCTGTCATCAATGGGGACCAGACCAGGGGCTATCCCATTCCCGGAAGAACCTTTTTCTGTCGCATGCAGTACACTTTTTGATCCATATATTTGTATTTTTCCAAAAAAACACATACAACATAGTTGTTAAATCACCGTATCCAGCTGGAAACGGAATACTACCTTCGGGGCTGCCGGCACGTATAATGGAAGAGAATAACCAGAAGAAACATGTTGTTATGAGAAGGACGTTCTCCGTTCTCCTCTGTTTCATGCTGCTGTTCCTTGTGGCGGGAAATGGCTGTGCGGCTCAGGATGTTGTCCTGGTTCTCAGCTCCGGGGCCACTCCCTACCGGAAAGCTGCAGATACCCTGAACAACAGTCTCATTGAACAGGATCTCAGTGTCCGGGTGCTTCTTGCTGAGAGACTTGCTCGCCAGGACTCCTCCACACTGACGCAACGCTATGCCGCCAGATTATGGGTGGCCATCGGCAGTCGTGCCGCCAGTTATCTCCACAGGGTCCTTCCGGCGTCCACCACCCTTGTGTATTGTATGGTGGCCGAGCCTGCCAAGATGGGTCTGGAGGACGGACGTAAAAAAATCGCCGGGGTTTCTGTTACAAAATCAGTAAAAGAACAGATTGATATCATACGGGAAGCCCTGCCGGATGTCCGTTCCGTGGCCATGCTCTACCGCTCTTCTTCAATGAAGAGCAGGCAGAGCCTGAGTGATATGAACACGTATCTTCCTGAAGGCTGGACCCTGGAAAGTGTAGACATCGACAAGGCCGATTCCATGGCTGAGGCAATAGCCGAACTTTTCAGGAAGGACACGGATCTTATCTGGACCATCGCAGATTCGGCAATTTATAACAGGGCCACCGTGAACAGTCTCCTGCTTTCCTCTCTCAGACAACAGGTTCCCGTCTTCGGCTTTTCCGGATCATTTGTGAAGGCCGGAGCTGTTTTGGGGCTTGGAACCAGTCCTGCACTGCAGGGGGAGTATGCCGCTTCCCTGGTACTTGATCTTCTCCATGGCAAAGCCGTTGCGTCAGACCCTGTTTCCTGTGGGGTGAGCCTCATGATCAACAAGGTGGTGGCTGACAGGCTGGGACTTTCATTTCCACCGGATGTTCTGGCCCGGGCAAGTATTATCGGGGGAAAATAGCGGATGCTGCCTTTCTTTTCGCCGAAAACCTATTCCCTTCGTGCCAAGGCGACGCTGATCGTGGTGGCCGTTGTCCTGGTGAGTCTGTCCCTTGCCACTGCAATTAACATAACCCAGACAAACCAGCTCATCGAGTCAGAACAGAAACGATCGGCAGAAGCCATTGTACAGGGATTGGCGCAGGCTGCAGAATTGCCCATGATTGTACAGGATAAGCAGGAACTTGATAGAATCATAGGCGGATTTCTCTGGAATGACCAGGTGCAGTTTCTGGTTGTTTACGACAATAAAAAGAATATTGTGGCCACCAGAGCCCTTGATCGGGATGCGTTTGAATCCTTTGTGGAAACAGGACGAAATGAGGGCTCTCTTATCATTTCCCATCCCATTGTCTTTCAGACGGAGATGAACTTCTCCACCTGGTCGTCGTCCCTTTCAGTTGATAATTCAATGGAGGAAAAGGAGGTCGGGAGGGTTCTGGTTGCTCTTTCTCTGGGCGCCGTCCGACGTGACCAGATGCACCAGGCACTGGTGTCACTGGCAGCTGCACTTGTGGCCGCAGCGTTTGGTATTTTTCTGATTTTTAAAGGGATCGGGGAGTGGACCAAGCGGGTCGATGGTCTTGTCGGTGCCGCAGATGCAATGAAGAGTGGTGATTTCTCCTACGCGATTCCCCTTGGTGGAAGAGACGAGGTGGGGAAGCTGGCTGCAGCATTCGAGGCCATGCGGAAAGCTGTACAGCAGCGGGACACAGAGTTCAGGGAGCTCAATAATTCTCTCCATGATCTGGTTCTGGAACGTACGGAAAAACTTGAGCGGGCCATGGTGGAGGCCCAGACTGCCAATGAGGCGAAATCCAGTTTTCTTGCCAATATGAGTCATGAAATCAGGACTCCGATGAACGCAATCATCGGAATGGTGGGACTTTCCCTGAACAAGAAACTGAGCCCCAAGCTTCGTGAATACCTGCTCACCGTCCGTTCCTCTGCAGAATCACTGCTGGTGATTATTAATGATATCCTCGATTTCTCAAAAATTGAAGCGGGTAAAATCACCTTTGAGCGGGTTGATTTTCAGTTGCCTCAGCTCTTTGATAAACTGGCAAATCTCTTCAGTGATCAGGCAACGTCTAAAAATATTGAATTTGTGGTCGGCATAGAGCCGGGAATTCCCGTTGCGCTGCGGGGAGACCCCTTGCGTATGGAGCAGGTCTTTATCAATCTCCTGGGGAATGCCATCAAATTTACGGATCAGGGTGTTATCTTTGTTCACGCGACCCTGGACTCGGAAACTGCCGATGGGGTGCGAATCCTCTTTTCAGTGAGTGATACCGGTGTGGGTATCGGAGAAGAGCAGTATGATTCTCTCTTTGAACCGTTTACCCAGGCTGATGGTTCCATGACCCGGGAGTATGGTGGGACCGGTCTCGGTCTTTCCATCTGCCGCCGTCTGGTGAATCTCCATGGAGGCGATATCTGGGTTCGTAGTAAGCCCGGTGAGGGAACCACGGTTTTCTTCACCGCGGAATTTGAGAGACAACCCGTTGAACATGAGATCCAGTATGTGGTTCCTGCAACAATCAGAGGCCTGCGGGTCCTGATTGTCGATGACAATGAGATGGTGCGGTGTGTGCTGTCAAAGATGCTTGAGTCATTTCATTTTCACGTTGATGTGGTGTCTTCCTGCGGCGCTGCAGAGGAACTCATAGGAGAGAGTATTTCACGGTACGACCTTATTCTGGTTGACTGGCGGATGCCGGGAATCAGCGGGATAGAGTGTGTGCAGAAACTGAAAAGTCTTGACGGGGTGGCAGATATCCCGATCATTATGATGACGGCATTTGGCGGTGAGCGGGAGATGGTTCAGGCCAGGGATGCCGGAGTAAATTATTTTCTCACCAAACCGGTGCGGCAGTCGCTGCTCTTTGATACCATCATGGAAGTGTTTGATTATCCGGAGGCCATGCATGCAGGTCTTGATGAACGGGAGAATCTCCGGGAATTTATCAACTATGAGCATCTGGCTGGAGTGCGGATACTCCTTGCCGAGGATAACCGGATTAACCAGAATGTGGCGCGGGAACTTCTGGAAAGTGTCGGCGTCATTGTTGAGATTGCCAACAACGGGAAGGAGGCGGTTGATATCCTTCTTGAACGCGGCAGGGAGTTTGATGCAGTGCTTATGGATGTGCAGATGCCGGTGATGGACGGACTGCAGGCGACTGAGGCGATCAGGGCCGTACCTGAACTTGTTGATCTGCCGGTGGTGGCGGTAACTGCCCATGCCATGCAGGGGGATCGTGAAAAATGTATGAAAATCGGCATGAATGATTATGTTGCAAAGCCGATTACACCGGAACTTCTTTTCGGGGTGCTCTCCCGTTTGATTATGCTGGAGAAGAAGGATTCCGTCTTTCCGGGGCAGTTGAAGGTGTATCGTGTTCCGGGAAGTGAGGCTCATATTCCGGAATCTCTGCCAGGACTTGATGTGAAATCCGGGGTGGCAAGGATGGCCGGCAACCTGAGAGCCTATGTGAGAATGTTGTGTGACCTCGGGAAATTCGGGGATGATGTGCTGCAGAATCTTCCCCGTGCTGTTGAGGAGAATCCGGCGGATGCAATAAAGGAAGTGCACACCTTAAAAGGGACTGCAGCGAATCTTTCCGCATTACGGCTGCAGAAAGCGAGCCTGGAACTGGAAATGTATCTGAAGGCAGGCTGCAGCCGGGGAGAAGTGGAGAAGTCCGGGGAGAAAACAGCAGATCCGCATTTTTCCAGGCAGCTTCAACTGATTCAGGACTGCCTGGCAGAGCTGGCGGATGCAGTGACGGAGTTGAAGACGTTTTGTGTGAAAACTGCAAAAAAGGTAACGATACAACCGTTATCCCCGGAAGATTGTGAGGAGATGCTTGACGTACTCGGGCAGTTACGGATCATGACCCATGAGTTTGATCCCATGTCTGAAGAGTTCTGGGTGGAAAACAAATCAAGGTTTCTGGGAATCGGGGTGGATGAAGAGATGATCCGGATGGAAAAATGTCTTGGAAGCTATAATTTTGCAAGGGCTGCCAACTATATCAGTCTGCTGGAGCAGACTGTTGCTGAACAGGGAGTAAAGGTGTGAGAACACAGCGTAATACAGTTCTTCTGGTTGATGATATTCCAACCAATATTAAAATTCTGGTTGGGGCTCTTTGTGATGAGTATCGACTCATTGTTGCCACCAGTGGTCTTGATGCGATAAAGGCTGCACTGGAAAAAAAGCCCGATCTTATTCTGCTTGATGTGATGATGCCGGGCATGGATGGCTACGAGGTCTGCAAACGGTTGAAGGAACGACCGGAAACAGCGGATATCCCCGTAATATTTGTCACTGCCATGGATGAGGAAAAAGATGAAACCCACGGTTTCCTCCTGGGCGCAGTTGACTATATCGTGAAACCGGTGAATCCGGTGATTGTGAAGGCAAGGGTTCAGACACACATCGCACTCTGTATGGCCAATCGTGAACTGCAGCGGCAT
>JAMOMO010000446.1 GCA_027067035.1 Desulfobulbaceae bacterium | reverse complement strand
AAGGTTACGGTTGAGGGTGGTGCTGAAAATGGTGTTGGTTGTTGTGTGACAGGTGGTGCAGAAGGCGACGTAATCAGGGGTGCTGGCACGACTGGCAGCGGCATCAGAGCTTCCTGCCGGTTCAAAAGTGGTGCCGGAACAGTAGGGGGACTGGTATTTTGTATTATAACTGGAGTCCATTGTGTTGTCAGTACCCCAGACCAGTGGATTGAAATGATCATCCGGTTTTGATATCGCTGAAAAAGAGGGGTCAGCGGGATTGGCCCAGTTTCTCTTTGCAATATGAGGATTATGACAGGCATTACAGGGATTGGAATAATCCGTGAACCAGCTGAAGTTATTTTTGGAAAAATCCCATACATCCCAGAGGTTATGGTAGGAGGCCTGGTTCATGGCTCCGAGGACAGTCGTTGGCCCGTTGATGGCACAGCCAAAATTCCTGCTGTAGTCATAGTTTGTAACTGACTGTGCAGAAGTCGGATCATTATGACAGTAAAAACAGAAATTATCAGATTCACTATAGGCACCTGTCTTTGCGGCAGTATTGAAGTTCTGGGCAAAGAGCTCATAGGATGCTGCTCCCGTGGTCGGTGCAGGTTCTGTCCCGGCAATGGAGGCATGTTGTTCATGACAATGGGCACAGTTTCCCTTGGAGTAACCAAAACCTGAAGGAGGAGGATTTCCGATGATGGGACGAAATACACCGGAGGTACCGGAGCCGTGGGCAGAATCCAGATATGCACCAGCAAAGAGGCTGGTGGCTGGAAGGGTAATGAAGAGCCAGGGTAATGAGAAAAAAAGAATTCTCCTGGTCAGTGGACCTTCGAACATGGGATGCGTCCTCTTGTGGTGGGTTAGAAACAGTTGCTCAGTTTTCTCTGAGAATCCATTTGCATGAGAGTCTTAGTTTTTACTTGTGTGACAAACGGCACAGCCGTTATATCCATTCACCGGCCATCCTTTGTAGTTCCATCGCAATGAGCCCGCGTACGGGCTGCCGTGTGCCCTGTGACAGGAAAGACACATGACCAGGGCATCATTGGACTGGGTGAAAATTGTTGTATTCAGAGTGATTGTGGTGTCTGAGGTGGCCACGGGGGAAATAACACTGTAGGTGTTGTTGCCATAGGTGGTGGCTCCGTTATAGAGATGGTATTCAGTGGATGAGATGGCATTGGACATATCAAAATCCGTGGGATGACGCAGCCAGACACCGGTGCCCAGCGTGGTTGCCGGAACCAGTGTGAGTGGTCCGTTGTGAAAGTCTTCATGACATCGGGCACACTGCGAGCTTATCGACCCGGTTGCCGTCTCAGTTTCCGAGGTGCGGTCGATTCCATAGTACTTGTTGTGTTTCTGGTCGGTTGGCCGATATTCATAGTCAGAGTCACCAAAACCCTGGATGCCGTTTAAAATTCTGTAGCTCTTTGCCAGGGTGGTTCCGTCCTGCCAGATCTGCTGATTTTTGTTATGGTGGCTTCCCTTGACAGCTGATATCTGTTCACTGAAACTTGAATCACCATGACAGCCCATACTCCCTGCACAGCGAAGCTGGCTGGTGAAACTCCCGTCACCTCCGGGGGGTACATTCAATGTCTGGTCTTTGGCTGCAATGCCGTAAACATTGTGTCCTCTACGGTCTCCAATACTTGAGACCCAGTAGAAGTTACCACCGGCAAGGGTGTTTGAGTCAGCCTCAGTTCCCGTGTCTCTGTATTGTGGTGCAGTGGTTGAGTGCACAAAGGGTGTGCTGTTGCTGCCGTCATTCTGGCCTGTATGACAGCCGACACACCCGGATATCAGTAAGGCGGGGTTGGGGATGGCACTGTCAGCAACCCAGAGATTGTCCTGGGAGTTGTGCATGGTGTGACAGGAGACACAGGGGCCTGTTACTCCTGCTGATGAAGAGAGGGGCAGGAGCAGTACAAGGATAAGGGTCAATAGGGTGGCAGGATTTTTCATAATCGACCTGTTCCATGGAGGAGACCATTTCTGGTGACTGCCTCCGCTGAAGGTTAGGCGCTGATCTTTCACATTGTTTTACAAAAGCTTCTTAAGGTCAGATCTGTCGTCATTACGTGTTGAAAATGGCAATGCAGTCATATGCATTCACCATTATGTTCTACCGGTTAAAGATTTCCACTTTGGCATTTCCTTCATCCACCAGGCAGAGTTCGCCCCAGGGGTCGAAACGAATTTCACTCGGGTAGTAGAGCTGTCCTCTGGTGATACCTTTTCGCAGGAACCGGTATTTAAAGATACCGCTTTTATCATATACTGCAATATTGCGTCGTTGCCGGTCGAGAATATACATGAAGCCACTGGGGCCCATGGCAAAGGATACGGGAAAGACAACCGTGTCTCCGAGTTCAAAGGTCTTTATCAGATCTCCGTTGAGACTAAAGACACGGACTGTTTTTCCAGACTGATCCAGGGCCCAGAGCTTCTGGTCATATATCTTGAAATCCACAAAGCCCCAGGGACAGTCTGCTGCTGAAAAGTGCCCCAGAGGCTCAAGATCTTCCGAGTAGCTGAGGATATCGCCGGTGGCCTTGTTTAAGACATACAGGATGCCTGAATCTGTCTCAAGTCTGTCCGGGTAGACAGCCTCGTTGTTGTATGTCAGGCTGTTCGGAATGACTTTCTTTTCTTTGAGATTTATGTAACTCAGAGAATTCCGGCCCTTTTCCACAATCCAGATACCCTTGTCGTTTATCTTTACCATGTCAAAGGGAGTGTGAAGTGCCTTTCCCGCATTGAAGATGTTGAGAAGTTCTCCCTGTCTGTTGAAGGAGAGCAACCGGTTTCTGCCGCTGTCAACAATGTAATAAAGTTCCTTTTTAGCGTCTATGTAGAGGGCAGTGGGTCTGATCATTGCGTCGTTAACCAGGTCCTGTTTCAGGACCCGGTCCCAGATCCACGGTGAGGCCGCTTCCGCTGGAGGGGTGGATACACCTGGAAAAAAACAGACAATTGCCAGTAATAGTATGATGAATCGAAATCCTGATGCTTTGTTCATATCGTCAATATCCCCTCGGGTATTCTGTACAATAGTCATGGAAAATCTAATACGCTCTGTGACAGAGTATACACAGGTCACGTTTTCCTTCCTGAACCAGGTGGTACTTATATTTGGTTCCCATCGGGTTGTGACATGAAACGCAGGTAACCATCTGGCCGGTATGATCTTCCAGTACTTCCGGGCCAACCGGATGGGTAAAGTTCCCTTGAGTCTCGTGACACTGAACACAGACCGCATTACCGTCACCTTTTAACATACCGAGATTCCTGCTTCCGTGGGGTTCATGGCAGCTTGAGCATTTTTCAACCGGCGGGTGTCTGGAAATGGTGTCTTTATACAGGTCCAGAGTCTGAGCATGGCAGGAACGGCAGACCTGCTCTTCACGATCTTTCAGCAGTGCCTTATCATTTCCGGCATGGGGAGAGTGACAGTTGAGGCAGCTGTTTCCGTCCTGCAGGCTGATGTGACTGTGAGTGGTGAGGATCTCTTCACTGGTTTTTTCATGACAGCCCAGGCAGGTTGACATGCTGACCCTGGCTGATCCCTGGTGGCAGCTCTCGCAGTTTTCTGCATAGGGCTGGTGCAGGAAGTCGCGTATCAGGCCCTTTCGCTTGCTGCCGTGGGGATTATGGCAGGAGAGACATCCTTTGAGGGCAACCGGGTAATTCTTATGGGCTGTATCCAGTTGTTTTGAGTCATTGTGACAGGAGAGACAGAGACTGTCCGCCTCTTTGTTGAGAAGCTGCAGGTTGTCAGCCTGGTGGGGCTTATGGCAGCTGATACAGTCTCCGTCAGCATAGGGCTTGTGGGTCTGCTTATATTCTTTTTTCAGGTTTTTGTGGCAGGTAAAGCAGTTTTCCGCCAGATTTTTATTGATCAGGCCCTTTTCGGTACTGGCATGTGGGGCATGACAGACGCTACACTTTCCCTGGGCGACAGGAGGATGCACAATCCCCTGATTGAACTGTTTTTTACTTTCCTCATGGCAGGAGTAACAGAGCAGGGCCTCCTGTTCCCGCAGGAGTCCCCGGTATCGTGCGACATGTGGATTATGGCAGGTGCTGCATTTTGATTCCAGCACCGGCTGGTGGGTTACAGTGTTTTTAAACTGCTTCTGTTCATGGCAGTCAAAGCAGACGTTTGAACTGGCAGCACCGCTGAAAGAGGCTGTGAACAGGAGTGCTGTGACGGTAAGAATAAGTATGCGTAGCTCTTTCATCAGTTAGACCTCCCGTCATGACAGGGACTGCAGTTGCCTTCCAGAAAAGGTGTATGGCCAACCGGATAGAGCAGGCCTTTATCAGGGCTTCCGTGGGAATCATGACAGTTGTTACAGGAATCGGCACTTGGTTTGATTCCCTTGTGAAGTGTAACAAAATCGGGGCCTGTTACGGTATGGCAATCTGCACAGAGCAGGCTGCCTTTTTTGTTGACCATTCCCTTCTCATCAGATCCATGGGCCTGATGACACTGGAGGCAGTTTTTGGCAGCGGGTCTGTGGACCACACCTTTCCGCCAGAACTGGGCAATGTCCGTATGGCAGGTGAGACAGACCACTGGTTGCGCCTTTTTCAGTATATAGTCATGGGGGGAACCGTGTGCCGCATGACAGGTGGTGCAGTTTTCATCCACGGCAGGTTGATGGGGGTACTTGGAGTTCTGGATAATTGTGTTCACATCACCATGACATTCAAGGCAGAGTTTTCCTGGTTTCTCCTTGATAATATATGCAAAATCGGCAGAGTGGGGAGAGTGACAGCGGTCACACTCACCCTGGGCCACAGGGGCATGGGGGGTGATGTTCTTATCAGGTTTCTGGATGGATTCGTGACAGGTGGCACAGAGTGCTCCGCTTTTATTATCAGCAACCAGGTATTTGTCCTCCTGTGCACCATGGAGTTGGTGACAGCCACTGCAGTTGCCGGTGGCAAAGGGCTGATGGAGACTGAAACGGCCCCGTTCATCCTTTTCTTTTTTGTGACAGGAGAGGCAGAGTTCCGTTTGAGATTTCACCAGCAGCTGGGCGTTCCGTGACTGGTGGGGCAGGTGGCACGTATTGCAGTTCTCGTTTTCTGCAGGGGGGTGGCTGCCGTTTTCTGTCATGTAGATGTCGTTTTTATGACAGGTCATACAGAGGGTTTTGTTGTCATGTTTTAACAAAGACTCACGGGGTGCACTGTGGCCCTTATGACAGGAGAGGCACTGTCCTTTGGTCACCGGCTGATGGCGGCTGATGATGGCCGTTTTATCTTTACTGCCCATCATCGGACCTTTCATGGTCTTCTGTGTATTGTCTTCCTGCTCAAGATCATGGCAGTCCAGACAGATTTTATCGGCGGGCTTTGCCAGGAGTACTTTCTCATCACTGGCGTGGGTGGCGTGGCAGCTGACGCATTGCTGGTCAAGGAACGGTTTGTGTATGCTGCCCGGGCCGCTCATGGGTTTGTCGTGACAGTCCAGACAGAGTGTATTGGCAGGAGCCTTGGTGTTTATTGTCTCTTCGGTGACGGTATGGCATGAATCACACTTGCCCTGTTCCATCGGCTGGTGGAGTGTTTTCTTGAGCAGTCCTGGAGAGTCACTTGCATGGGGAGTGTGACATTTCATGCATCCACTTTTCACCGGATAGCCGCTGTGAGCTTTTTTAAAGCTGTCCTTGTCGGCCTGGTGGCATGAGAGACACTGGGTATCCGGGGCC